>NZ_AUTI01000411.1:0-1526 GCF_000497995.1 Pseudoalteromonas sp. TB25 | reverse complement strand
GTTGTGGCTTTGGTATTTAACCTCGCCGTAGTTTACAAACCCCATAGTTCGGCTGTTTTCGTCTTTACCTTGTTCGCGCACAAATAATAGGATGGTTTTGCCTGTTTTTTGGTGTTGAATATAACTAAGGCCGCGACCGTGTTCTGGGCGGGCGCTGTTTTGCGTTTGCCAGTGGAATAGGGTGGGGCTGATTGCGTAGTCGTTATACAGCGTGGTTTGAATCGCCCCGTGTTTGCCAGAGACTCAATAACTTGAGAAACTGGAACTATGAAAAAATCAAATCGCTATACATCAGAATTTCGTGAACGTGCAATTAGGCTTGTTACCACACAACAGCATGAATACCCTTCTCTTTGGGCTGCGCTAGTATCGATTTCAGATAAACTGGGATGTACCCCAGAAACACTTAGAGCATGGGTCAAGAAATCTCAAGCTCAACCGTCTAAACCCTCTTCTAATACGCAATCAACTGAAGAACGCCTTGCCGTCTTAGAGCGCGAGAATAAAGAGCTCAAGCGAACGAATGATATCCTGAGGCAAGCTGCCGCTTTTTTCGCCCAAGCGGAGCTCGACCGCAAACAGAAGTAATAGTGGATTTTATTGATGCTTGCAGAGAGCATTACGGTGTCGAGTCAATTTGCAAGGAATTGCCGATTGCACCATCAACGTATTATTCTCATAAACAGATACAAAGAGAGCCTGAGCGACTGTCTAACCGCAAAAAGCGTGATGCTGAGCTGATAATACTCATTCGCGAAGTGTGGGAGGATAATATGTCAGTTTATGGTGCAAGAAAAATATGGAAGCAGCTACAGCTTGACGACCATCAAGTCGCCCGCTGTACAGTCGAACGATTGATGCGAGTTATGGGAATTCAAGGTGTTCGTCGGGGTAAAGCACATAAGACAACGATACCTGACGAGCAACAAGATAAGCCACTTGATTTAGTTAATCGTCAATTTACTGCTGAGCAGCCAAATCAACTTTGGGTAGCTGACATCACCTATGTTGCCACATGGAGTGGGTTTGTTTATGTCGCTTTCGTGATAGATGTTTTTTCACGATACATTGTAGGTTGGCGTGTATCAACGACAATGCACACAGAGCTTATTCTTGATGCGTTAGAGCAAGCTATTTGGCATCGTGGCAACCCCGAAGGGTTAATTCACCACAGCGACAGAGGCAGCCAATATTTGTCTATACGATACACTGAGCGACTTGCTGAAGCTGGAATTCAAGCGTCTGTAGGCAGTGTGGGTGACTCTTATGACAATGCATTGGCTGAAACAATAAATGGATTATTTAAAACAGAGATTATTCGCAGAAATGGCCCGTGGAAGAATGTTGATGCTGTTGAATACGCAACGTTAGAGTGGGTCAATTGGTTTAATAATCAACGCTTATTATCTTCAATTGGGTATATTTCACCAGCTCAATATGAAACAGACTACTATGATAATTTAAACGAGTCAGGTAAAGTGGCCTGACTTAAACAAACTGGTCTCCGATGAACTCGGGGCGATTCA
>NZ_AUTI01000410.1:0-2148 GCF_000497995.1 Pseudoalteromonas sp. TB25 | reverse complement strand
GGTGCAGCCGCTGGAGCGCTTACATCTGGTGCAATAGTAATTGGTGCAGGTGTCGCGTCTGCGCCAGTTACAATCCCTTTGGCGGTAGCTGGTGGAGTAGTCGCTGGCATTACTAGTTTGTTTGATTAGTTAAATACGAGTGCTCAATATGAGCACTCTTTTAAGGTGTAATAACACCGTTTATTTTTTTAGGTTCTCATAATGCTATTATGAGAACTTGCCACCCCTTATATACTAAGGGCTTAAGCTTATTTAAGTAGTTCAAGGTCTCAAAAACTCGTTAAGTAGCTTAATGGGAAGTTGATTACCTTCTGCTGCAACCAAAATAATTATCTTTACTACCAAAAGCCTTTGTATCAACTTTTGCAAAATAACTAACTCTAAAGAATAGCTGTTCAAAATCCTCTGCAAAGTTTTCACTGTTCCTATTAAGCCTGTATGTATGATTATCAGGAAATTCTACACACTTACCCGCATCATAGGTTTCAATCCCTATAGACTTCGCCCAAGCCCTTATTATACGAGAAGCCATATTATCACCATTACCTTGATAATTACCTAAACCATAATAAGTGTCTTTATTCAGAAAAATCGCAACATGATAATGAGGCATGCAAGAGCTATCTTGCTCTTTAACCCATATGTATCTCAAACTACTATGGTGAGCATTACCGTTTCTTTTAATTTTATCTTTAATGTCACGCTTTATTTCTAGATCAAGATTCTTAAAAAAGCTCGATATATGCGATGTTTGTAAACTTGCGATTTGATCAATAATCCCAAAGCTAACTGGAAATCTTAAATCGAACCTAATAGCTAAAGTCCTAGGGTGCTCATTCTGAATCGCCCCGAGTTCATCGGAGACCAGTTTGTTTAAGTCAGGCCACTTTACCTGACTCGTTTAAATTATCATAGTAGTCTGTTTCATATTGAGCTGGTGAAATATACCCAATTGAAGATAATAAGCGTTGATTATTAAACCAATTGACCCACTCTAACGTTGCGTATTCAACAGCATCAACATTCTTCCACGGGCCATTTCTGCGAATAATCTCTGTTTTAAATAATCCATTTATTGTTTCAGCCAATGCATTGTCATAAGAGTCACCCACACTGCCTACAGACGCTTGAATTCCAGCTTCAGCAAGTCGCTCAGTGTATCGTATAGACAAATATTGGCTGCCTCTGTCGCTGTGGTGAATTAACCCTTCGGGGTTGCCACGATGCCAAATAGCTTGCTCTAACGCATCAAGAATAAGCTCTGTGTGCATTGTCGTTGATACACGCCAACCTACAATGTATCGTGAAAAAACATCTATCACGAAAGCGACATAAACAAACCCACTCCATGTGGCAACATAGGTGATGTCAGCTACCCAAAGTTGATTTGGCTGCTCAGCAGTAAATTGACGATTAACTAAATCAAGTGGCTTATCTTGTTGCTCGTCAGGTATCGTTGTCTTATGTGCTTTACCCCGACGAACACCTTGAATTCCCATAACTCGCATCAATCGTTCGACTGTACAGCGGGCGACTTGATGGTCGTCAAGCTGTAGCTGCTTCCATATTTTTCTTGCACCATAAACTGACATATTATCCTCCCACACTTCGCGAATGAGTATTATCAGCTCAGCATCACGCTTTTTGCGGTTAGACAGTCGCTCAGGCTCTCTTTGTATCTGTTTATGAGAATAATACGTTGATGGTGCAATCGGCAATTCCTTGCAAATTGACTCGACACCGTAATGCTCTCTGCAAGCATCAATAAAATCCACTATTACTTCTGTTTGCGGTCGAGCTCCGCTTGGGCGAAAAAAGCGGCAGCTTGCCTCAGGATATCATTCGTTCGCTTGAGCTCTTTATTCTCGCGCTCTAAGACGGCAAGGCGTTCTTCAGTTGATTGCGTATTAGAAGAGGGTTTAGACGGTTGAGCTTGAGATTTCTTGACCCATGCTCTAAGTGTTTCTGGGGTACATCCCAGTTTATCTGAAATCGATACTAGCGCAGCCCAAAGAGAAGGGTATTCATGCTGTTGTGTGGTAACAAGCCTAATTGCACGTTCACGAAATTCTGATGTATAGCGATTTGATTTTTTCATAGTTCCAGTTTCTCAAGTTATTGAGTCTCTGGCAAACACGGGGCGATTCA
>NZ_AUTI01000409.1:0-4787 GCF_000497995.1 Pseudoalteromonas sp. TB25 | reverse complement strand
TATCTAGCGTCAATTAACTTGGCCGGTTCCGCGTCAATTATCTTGGCCGGTTGATACCGAATTTTATTTACTCTTATTGAGCGCTGTTTTGCGTCGGTAGCTGTCACCTTCACAATGAATAATCGTGGCATGATGAACCAAACGATCGATTGCCGCGACTGTCATCGTTGAATCTTCAAATAGTTCATCCCATTGCTCAAATGATTTGTTTGATGTGATGATCATGCTGTGTCGCTCATAGCGATGGGCTATCAATTCAAACAGCACGCTCGTTTCCTGTTCAGTTTTTCGAACGTAACCAACGTCATCAACGATTAATAAGCTGTATTTATCGAGCTTTACAAGTTCGTCTTGCAAGCGTAAATGTCGCTTTGCTTGCTGGAGTTGTTGAACAATCGCTGACGCGGCAACGAACTTAACTTTATGGCCCTGCTCGATAAGGCCATAACCGATGCTACTGGCGATATGCGTTTTACCAAGACCACTGGCGCCAAATAACAATATATTGCCACCGTGCTTCAACCAATCCGGCTGATTTATTAAATCAGCAACAAGGGGCTTACTAACCCCATCAACAAGGGTAAAGTCGAAGCTGCTAAGGTGTTTACCCATTGGCAATTTTGCATCTTTTAAAAGCCGCTGAAGGCGTTTGTCATCGCGTGTCGCAAGTTCAACATGGCACAGCTCAGACAAGTATTGCTGCGGGCTCCATTGTTCTTCCATCGCTTTTTTTCCCAGGGTATTCCACTGTTGAAGCATGGTGCTAAGCTTTAATTGTTTCAGCATTAAAGGTAACGAGGCCGTGAAGTTATCCATGTAGACCTCCCGGTATCATGCTGCTATAAGCGCTCAAGCTGTGTTGCTTTATTTTTATTGTGGGTATGTTTGATGCAATCACTAAAAATTGCGCTTCACATTCTCGGATGGCCGGTAATTGTCGCTGAGTAATTGACACTGCTACAAATCGTCCTAATTGACGTTCACACCCACTTTGTTTTGCTAAATGGAGCAGTTTTACCATGTAATAGCTCGCTTCATCCGCTAAAAGATGAGTATTAACGTATTCCCAAATAGCTTTGTAATTGTCGCTTGGGAGTAAGTCGTCACGTAGTTGTGAGTAGCGAAATGCCAATGGTTTTTTAACCAATGCGTCAATAACATGCAAGTAACTAATATTGCGTGCACGGCACCCTTTAGAAGCATAGACACGCGCTAACGTTTGAACTAAATCGCTGCCATAGCGCAGCTCTAAGCGGTTGTCATATAAACGAACAAGTAATCGGCTACCAATAAGGCGTGACGGGACGCTATAGGTAACACGTTTCAATGAAATAGTACTCGTACGTGACACCGTTAGATAATGCTCGGTGTAATTGACGCTCATCGTCCGTGGTAAAGCGTGTAATTGTCGCTGCTCTACTGCGTACTTATCACTTACACGGCGATTACGGCGAGCAACAATGTCTGCAACAAACGATTCATAGACTTCTCTTGTCTGAAAGTCATAACTACCACGGATTTTTAATGCTTGCTCCAGTTGCGATTTAAGATGCCCATGAGGGCTCTCAATAGCCCCATTTTCATGCGCAATACCGCGGTTATTACGGGTCGCTTTAAAGCCATAATGGATAACTAGCTCATTAAAGCGCTCTGTAAAATCATTATCATTAGTATGATTACGATAGGCGGCACTGAGACTGTCTGTACGCACTTCTTTAGGCACACCGCCGGCTGCTTTAAATGCGTTTTGCACACCATCAGAAAAAGCAGCAAAGCTTTCACCGCNCTGGCGGGCATACGATAATGAAACAACATATGCTTAAGGGGTTCACTAGCAATGGTAACGGGTGACTTCACATGTGTGAAATCACATATACCTAATAGGCCATACTCGTGTGTTTGCAGGAATACGACCTCTTTGCTTGAGCCATACAGTGCCCGCCATTTATGAATTCGACGCTCTAATGTACGCCGTGAGCTCGGGTTAAATTTGTCGGTGTGAAACTCGCAAAGATGATCAAAAATTCCCACTGGAGTTAACGTAGCATCACCTTGAAGTAGAGGGACAACAATACTGTCCCAGATAGATTCAAGTGGATCTATACGTGTTCGCCATTGGCGTTTATTAGACAATGGCTGCTCATCCAGTTTATCAATGCGCCTTGCTGAACGTTCAGAAATACCTGCTTTCGCAGCCGCGATAACTTGGCTATTACGCTTTCTATGTTTCATATAAATAGTGACCTGCTGATCAGTGATTCGTGTTCCCGGCACAGTGAACTCCTCCGTTCTGCTGTACCGAACCTTATCAGATCAACCGGCCAAGATAATTGTCGCTAGACCGGCCACCGTAATTGTCGCTTAATAGAATACCTGTTTTTCTAGGGCACCTAATAAATTTCCAATAGTATTATCCCGATAGAAGCGTTTAAAAGCATCAGCACTAAAATACCTTTCTCTTTGAATTTCTAAATTAATTTCAAAATCACTATGTCCATCTAAATCTTTAAAGTGTGTATATTCAATTTGATCATACTCACTGTAAGCCATTAATATCTGTTGAATATATGTTGATTCTTCATTTTGAATCTCAGTGGGCACAACTCCATCTGGAGCAGGAAGCATCTCACCTCCAAACCACTCCACAAGAATATTTTTAAACTTTTTATCCAACACAATTGTGTCGATGTCTACAATGTATATTGAATTAAAGTCATATGATTGAATAAATTTTAGTAATTTATGGTCTAAGGGAACTAAGGATTTTTTACAATATTTATCCCAGTTTTTAATAAGCTCTTCTTTAAAAGTTTCAGGATTAAAGATATATGCTTCTAAATTACGATTTACTCCTTTGGGAGCAACAAAGTAATAATTTTTAGGTATTGAAAATTTTTTAAGAAAAGAAAAATATAAAATCTTGCCAATTTCTAACATTCCTTGTTCAGTAGGTAAGGCCTTATTATATTGTTTGCATTGGTAATTATCCCAATCCCCCTCGTGTTTCGACTCGGAGTAAAAACCCACCACGTCTCTTCCCATATCTCCTGCACCTGCAAAGCGTTTGGCCAAGTGATACTTTGTTTTTTGTTGTTCAGCCCATTCACGAACTAACTTCTCTAACTTCACATCATCTAAAGCTAGAATTTGCCTCTCATAATCAATCATTAGTTCCATTAGCCTTAAATTGTCCATTTTAAATTTTTAAAGATAAACTTAAATACAAAATTTAGAATGGGTGCCTTGTTAATTTTTGTTTTAACAAAAAACCTGACAGTCGATAACACTCTGATTAAATTTGCTTGTTAAAAATGTTCATGACCATTTACTAAATCAATTAATAATAAATCTAAAAGATTTGATAACCATATTATTTCATTTTCTTCTTTACTCAACGCTGTCAGCCTAAAACTAGAATCTATTTTTTCTGCATGTACAGACTTATTACGAACAAAGTACATGTACTTAATGCATAGCGTGAATCGCCCCGAGTTCATCGGAGACCAGTTTGTTTAAGTCAGGCCACTTTACCTGACTCGTTTAAATTATCATAGTAGTCTGTTTCATATTGAGCTGGTGAAATATACCCAATTGAAGATAATAAGCGTTGATTATTAAACCAATTGACCCACTCTAACGTTGCGTATTCAACAGCATCAACATTCTTCCACGGGCCATTTCTGCGAATAATCTCTGTTTTAAATAATCCATTTATTGTTTCAGCCAATGCATTGTCATAAGAGTCACCCACACTGCCTACAGACGCTTGAATTCCAGCTTCAGCAAGTCGCTCAGTGTATCGTATAGACAAATATTGGCTGCCTCTGTCGCTGTGGTGAATTAACCCTTCGGGGTTGCCACGATGCCAAATAGCTTGCTCTAACGCATCAAGAATAAGCTCTGTGTGCATTGTCGTTGATACACGCCAACCTACAATGTATCGTGAAAAAACATCTATCACGAAAGCGACATAAACAAACCCACTCCATGTGGCAACATAGGTGATGTCAGCTACCCAAAGTTGATTTGGCTGCTCAGCAGTAAATTGACGATTAACTAAATCAAGTGGCTTATCTTGTTGCTCGTCAGGTATCGTTGTCTTATGTGCTTTACCCCGACGAACACCTTGAATTCCCATAACTCGCATCAATCGTTCGACTGTACAGCGGGCGACTTGATGGTCGTCAAGCTGTAGCTGCTTCCATATTTTTCTTGCACCATAAACTGACATATTATCCTCCCACACTTCGCGAATGAGTATTATCAGCTCAGCATCACGCTTTTTGCGGTTAGACAGTCGCTCAGGCTCTCTTTGTATCTGTTTATGAGAATAATACGTTGATGGTGCAATCGGCAATTCCTTGCAAATTGACTCGACACCGTAATGCTCTCTGCAAGCATCAATAAAATCCACTATTACTTCTGTTTGCGGTCGAGCTCCGCTTGGGCGAAAAAAGCGGCAGCTTGCCTCAGGATATCATTCGTTCGCTTGAGCTCTTTATTCTCGCGCTCTAAGACGGCAAGGCGTTCTTCAGTTGATTGCGTATTAGAAGAGGGTTTAGACGGTTGAGCTTGAGATTTCTTGACCCATGCTCTAAGTGTTTCTGGGGTACATCCCAGTTTATCTGAAATCGATACTAGCGCAGCCCAAAGAGAAGGGTATTCATGCTGTTGTGTGGTAACAAGCCTAATTGCACGTTCACGAAATTCTGATGTATAGCGATTTGATTTTTTCATAGTTCCAGTTTCTCAAGTTATTGAGTCTCTGGCAAACACGGGGCGATTCA
>NZ_AUTI01000408.1:0-6683 GCF_000497995.1 Pseudoalteromonas sp. TB25 | reverse complement strand
ATACAGCATCTACTTAAATAAAAGCGTGCTTGGATACCATTCAGTTTGTGAGAATAGAAAGTCAGGGCTTTATCTACGGAGCAGTATTAAATACTAGACGCGAAGGCAAGCTCACTGACTTCGATGTGATAAATGATAGCTAATCATTTATCAATGAGAGATACAAGGCGCGAAGCTTGCTGGCGCGAAAAGCGAAGCTTTTAAATTTTTACCTTATTTAAAATATATGCGCTTTTAAAGGCTTTTTTAACCTCTGAGAATATTCACGATTAAGATTAGGGAATTGCTTATACATCATCGCTTTTAATTGCTTTTCAGATAGCTTGTTACAGAGAAATTCTTGCTCAGCAAGCATTATATTCTTAAGTAACGCCTGCCCTGCTCGCGTATCCATTAAAAAGTAAATTGCAGCCCAGCTGCTTGCATACAGCTTACTGGTATCACCTTTTTTCCACGAGTCATCCAAACCCACTAACGAATCAATCGAAAATACACTTTTAGTAATATTGTTATTTTTCGTCCATGAACTATTCGGCTCAACAATAGCTGTTTGCATATTATTTTTAGTAAGCTCAAAGTATTCAGCAAACCCCTCATTAAACCACCTAGAGGTATAGCCTAAAACTGCTTTATTAATGGCGTGCACTGCCTCATGTACCGCAGTTCGCATTGCACTGGGTGCATTATCATAATGAATAAAAGCAGAATTACTCGCGTGAAAATACATACCCGCAGTGTTTGTAGGGTCACCACCGCGTTGCTTTATTGCGGCCTCATAAGCTAGGCGCGTAGGCAATACCGTTAAATTAAGATTTACCTTTTTAAGTGCATGCACGCCAATAATCTGCCCGTATACTTTAAATACAGTATTAAGTTTTATACGTAACTCTTGGTTAAATGACGAAGGTAAATTAGGCGTATTTAAAGTGAGGTCAAAGTAATCTAACGGTTCAATAAAACCAGTATCGTAAGTTGCTACTGCAAAATCCGGTTTTTTATCACTAAAATGCGGCACACCGTCACTGTCTGTCCACGTAAATATATCGCCATTACGTTTATATTTAACCTTACCCAACGATACATCCACGCAGCGCGTATTGTTAGCTTGCGATAAATGATTATCGGCAGATACTGATACATTTTGTAAAGTTGTCGTGCTTACATTTTTGAGTTGTTTATTCGCTAACGGTTCAGTAGTTACCTGCGACGATAAACTATTATAAATTCGTTTAACCTCGCCTATAGGATCATGATAATTAAATACCCGCCCAGTAAAATGATTAGCAATGAGCGCCGATGCAATTAGCAGCACAAAAAATACAAACACCACGCGTAATTTTGTTTTAAACATCTTTATGGGCGCTCTTGCCACTGTGCTTCAAACAACTCTTTTTGCTTACCCCGATACTCGCTACACCATACAAAGTCGGCCGACTCCATACCTTTCTTACGGCAACGTTTAGGCAATTTATAAAATTTTGACCAAGCATCAAGCTTAGCGGCATCTTTATAGCTATCGCTGTGCAAAGACATGTTTGATACTTTTTGATTGAGTAACCAATTGCTATTAAGCGTACGAGTTGGGGTAGAAGAAGTAGCCTGATAAGCGCTACCACTCTTTTTAGGCTTACTGCAGTGATTAGCAAGTAAGGTAAATAGCGCTTTATCGCGCGCAGTTAAACGCTCACCTTCTTTATTACTATAGCCACTTCTAAATTGAGAGCGAATAGCTTCGCGCTGCTTTTTAATGCTATCGCATTGGGCTTGTGTGTAAGCCTCCCCAGCTTGAGGAAAAGTTGTAAATACGCTAATAAATACCAGTAAAATCCATTTAATCATTATTCATTCCCTGAATTAAAACTTTAAAATAGTGTACCTATAAATGTGAAAAAACACATCAACATTACTAATCCAAAAAGCAAACTTAAAGCTATGGGTGGGAGTTCACCTTGTGTCTTGGTTTTTAAAAAGCACCCGCGAGATATAAAACCTCACCTACAATAATTAAACCACCGCACTCAACAAAAGCGTAGGTGCGATTTTACATCGCGCTTTCTCTTTAGTAACTAGCTCATTACTCCAATCAACGCTACAAAGCTCACCTAAACACCTGTAAGCGCTCAGCTTGCTCGCGCGAAAAGCGAAGCTTTTAAAATAATTTACAAATATCGCGTTGGCGATGGCAACCAAAGAAAGACAAGCGCCGGTCTCTCTTTGGAATCACACGGCGCCCCTCAATTTCACTTATCCTTAAACAAATAATTAATATGAACGTAAACGCGATGAAAGCACATCCATGTGCAAGCATCGCTTTCCTCGAATCCATGCGAGGTAATTACTCATTAATTATGTGTTTGCAGGTGAAGTTGAAGGGGATAATTTCTTAGCATCATCATTTGATTACTCTCTTGGCTAATACTTAACTCACACGTTTGTACTTAATTACTAGTAACTTAGTCGATTAATACTTGTAGCTGTACCGCATTTAAGTAAACTAACCACTCGCAAACAGGGAGTGGTTTTAATGCAGCAAATTGGTATTTACGAGCAGTTAATTACGCAAGTAATTGAGCAAAACTTAAATCGTGATCAATTTTATGTGGGCGAGCGCCAGCTTGAAACGGCCGAAGCCGCAACATGGCTTTCACGCTTTTTAAGTAAACTTGTAACGCATGCAATCGATGCCATTCCTAACTCGAATGAGCGCCTACAAGAACAAATTAGCCTAGCTAACAGCCTTGTACTTTGGCTTAAAGATCATATTCGCGATGACGAGCTAATTAACGAAAATCTTATCGACAGCCAAGGCCGAATACTTACCGCGCTGTTTAATACCCAAAACCCTATTGCGGCCAACCTTAAAGATTACTCAAGCGATATATTCCCACTCACAGGCCTTACGCAAAGTGAGTTATTTAGCGGTGCTAATGCAGGTATATCACTCGAAACCGAGCTAAAGCGCGAGATTAAATCGTCCGACACTATTTACTGGCTAGTCTCATTTATAAAATGGACGGGGCTGCGCATTTTTAAAAATGAACTTGAAGCGTTTACTAAAAGCGGTAATAAACTCAAAGTAATTACTACTTCGTACATGGGCGCAACGGATGCTAAAGCCGTTGAGTTTTTAGCAAACCTACCAAATACCGAAGTAAAGCTAAGTTATAATAATCAGCAAGAACGTCTACACGCTAAATCATACTTATTTATGCGCAATACGGGTTTTCATACAGGCTATATTGGCTCGTCTAACTTATCGCATTCGGCGCTTACCAGCGGCCTTGAGTGGAACTTAAAAATTACCGCACAAGAAATCCCGCACATAATAGCTAAAACCAAAAGTACGTTTGAAACCTACTGGGAATCAAAAGACTTCGAGCTATTTACAGGCAAAGCTGAGTGTAAAGAAAAGCTCATTAATTCACTTAACGAGCAACGCGGTGTTGGCCAAGCAAGCAGCCAGTTTTATTTTGATATAACACCAAAAACGCATCAGCTCGCTATTTTAGAAAAACTAAGTGCTGAACGCAGCGTACATAATCGTTTTAAAAACTTAGTAGTTGCCGCAACCGGCACAGGTAAAACCATAATATCGGCGTTCGACTTTAAAACTGTTTACGATAAAAACCCAAACGCACACTTTTTGTTTATAGCCCACCGCGAAGAAATACTAAAACAAGCGCAAAGCGCTTACCGTGGCGTGCTTCAAAATAACGACTTTGGTGAGCTGTGGGTAGGTAACTACAAACCACAACGCTACAACCAATTATTTGCATCAATCCAAACGCTGAACAGCCAAATTGAATCGCTCAATTTAACTCACGATTACTACGACTACATAGTGATAGACGAAGTACATCACGTAAGCGCTGCAAGTTATCGCGCTATTTTAAACCACTTTACGCCCACAATATTACTTGGCTTAACCGCTACACCAGAGCGACAAGATGGTGCAAATATACTTGATGATTTTTGCGGAGTAATAGCCGCTGAAATTCGCTTACCAGAGGCAATAAATCAACGCCATTTATGCCCGTTTCAATACTTTGGATTAGATGACGACACCGACCTAAGCCAAATAACGTGGCGAGGCGGCCGTTACGATATAAGCGAGTTAAGTAACCTTTATACAGGGGAGAACAGCCGCGCTAACAAAATTATATCGAGCCTTGCTGATATCGTAACCAATGTTCACGCTATTAAAGCACTCGCGTTTTGTGTAAGCCAAAAACACGCAGAATTTATGGCTAAAAAGTTTAATCTAGCAGGCATAAACGCCGATGTGCTCACCAGCAAAAACACCAATGAGCGCGCGGCTAAACAGCAAGCTCTACGCCAAAGCGAAATACAAATACTTTGCGTAGTTGATATTTTCAACGAAGGTGTCGATATCCCAGAGGTCGATACCCTGTTATTTTTACGCCCAACTGAAAGCCTAACGCTGTTTTTACAGCAACTAGGCCGTGGTTTGCGCCTGCCCGACAACAGCCAAAAGCAATGCTGTACCGTGCTCGACTTTGTAGGTAATGCTCGCCCAGAATACGACTTTGCTAGCAAGTTTCGCGCACTCATTGGTAAAAGCAATCAACCGATAAAAACCGAGATTGAAAACAACTTCCCGCATTTACCGCTGGGTTGCCGTATAGAGCTACAAAAACGCACGCAACAAACAATTCTAAAAAATATTCAGCAAGCTATAAACTCTAAACGCCGTTTACAGCAGCTGATAAATAGCTATTCGCAACACACTAATGACGCGCTAACGCTAAGCAATTTTTTACATATAAACCCGCAAGTTACGCTTGAAGATATATACAAACCAAAAGATAAAAAACTCGGCGGCTGGAACTGGCTTAAAGGCGATGAAATACCAGTAGAACNAAGCCGATATTTACGCTGCGTATTACCGCGCTATAAACACTCAATTACTCGGCTGCGACTCACTTAGTTACTTATGCTTTTTACGTGATTTATGTAATAACAACTTTAGCTTTATGCCAACACCACAAAACCAACAGTACGCGCTTATAGCGCATTACAACTTTTGGGATAGCACTGGCACAAGTTTAGGGTTTAAAACCCTTGAACAAAGCTTACAAGCACTTAAAAACAAAGAGCTACAGCACGAACTTGCTCAAGTAATTACGCTATTAATAAACCGCATTCACCAGCAAGAAAGTGATTTAGTGTGTTTACCTAATCATGTAATAAAATTACACAGCCGCTACACTCGCCAGCAAATACTCGCCGCATTTGGGGCGCACTCGTTTGATAAAAAATCGACCGCCCGCGAAGGTGTTTTAGAATTTAAAAACCAAAATCTAGAGCTGTTATTTGTAACACTTAATAAGTGCGAAAAAACATATTCACCAACTGAATCGCCCCGAGTTCATCGGAGACCAGTTTGTTTAAGTCAGGCCACTTTACCTGACTCGTTTAAATTATCATAGTAGTCTGTTTCATATTGAGCTGGTGAAATATACCCAATTGAAGATAATAAGCGTTGATTATTAAACCAATTGACCCACTCTAACGTTGCGTATTCAACAGCATCAACATTCTTCCACGGGCCATTTCTGCGAATAATCTCTGTTTTAAATAATCCATTTATTGTTTCAGCCAATGCATTGTCATAAGAGTCACCCACACTGCCTACAGACGCTTGAATTCCAGCTTCAGCAAGTCGCTCAGTGTATCGTATAGACAAATATTGGCTGCCTCTGTCGCTGTGGTGAATTAACCCTTCGGGGTTGCCACGATGCCAAATAGCTTGCTCTAACGCATCAAGAATAAGCTCTGTGTGCATTGTCGTTGATACACGCCAACCTACAATGTATCGTGAAAAAACATCTATCACGAAAGCGACATAAACAAACCCACTCCATGTGGCAACATAGGTGATGTCAGCTACCCAAAGTTGATTTGGCTGCTCAGCAGTAAATTGACGATTAACTAAATCAAGTGGCTTATCTTGTTGCTCGTCAGGTATCGTTGTCTTATGTGCTTTACCCCGACGAACACCTTGAATTCCCATAACTCGCATCAATCGTTCGACTGTACAGCGGGCGACTTGATGGTCGTCAAGCTGTAGCTGCTTCCATATTTTTCTTGCACCATAAACTGACATATTATCCTCCCACACTTCGCGAATGAGTATTATCAGCTCAGCATCACGCTTTTTGCGGTTAGACAGTCGCTCAGGCTCTCTTTGTATCTGTTTATGAGAATAATACGTTGATGGTGCAATCGGCAATTCCTTGCAAATTGACTCGACACCGTAATGCTCTCTGCAAGCATCAATAAAATCCACTATTACTTCTGTTTGCGGTCGAGCTCCGCTTGGGCGAAAAAAGCGGCAGCTTGCCTCAGGATATCATTCGTTCGCTTGAGCTCTTTATTCTCGCGCTCTAAGACGGCAAGGCGTTCTTCAGTTGATTGCGTATTAGAAGAGGGTTTAGACGGTTGAGCTTGAGATTTCTTGACCCATGCTCTAAGTGTTTCTGGGGTACATCCCAGTTTATCTGAAATCGATACTAGCGCAGCCCAAAGAGAAGGGTATTCATGCTGTTGTGTGGTAACAAGCCTAATTGCACGTTCACGAAATTCTGATGTATAGCGATTTGATTTTTTCATAGTTCCAGTTTCTCAAGTTATTGAGTCTCTGGCAAACACGGGGCGATTCA
>NZ_AUTI01000407.1:31080-56746 GCF_000497995.1 Pseudoalteromonas sp. TB25 | reverse complement strand
CTCGTGCCGCGAAATAATCGAAGGCGGAACCGATGAAGATAAAGCATTAGGTAAAGCCGGTGAAGTTGTCTCAATTGCTTCACCTAGCGAAACAGCACAACAAATATCAAACATGCTAACAAATGAGCAAGTTTGGCTTGAGTATCAAAAAAGTGGTTTAGACCGCGTACAAAAATTTTATGACGAGAGCCACATGTTTGCCCGTTACGATAAACTTTATAAGGATACAATGGCATGGCCGGAATAGGTTTTGAGATACGAAAAATTCTCAAAAAAAATACCCTGCTCTCAGTTTTTGAAGCATACGGCTACGCGGGCTTAATAGGCTCAGGCCCTTGGCTGCTCTCTATTGTAGCGTTAATGCTAATTGGTATTTTAAGTTTAGGCGTTGTATTACCCAAAGTACTTATTATTCAGTTTTTAACGCTTGTTACCTACATGATGGCAGCTTCACTTATTTTAACGGGTGGCTTGCAGTTATTATTAACTCGATTTATTGCAGATTTGTTTTTTCAAAAAGAAGAGGCAAAAGTACTGCCTAATTTACTTGGTGCGCAACTTATAACAACAATAGCCGCATTATTGGTGGGCTTGGCTGTATGGCCTATGCTCCCTATACCCGTTGTTACTAAGATTATAATTTTAGGTGCCTTTGTAAGCTTATGTAATCAGTGGCTTGGCGCTATTTTTCTATCGGGTATGAAAGAATACCGGTTGATTTTGATTACCATGCTAAGTGGTTATGCCTTTATGGTACTGCTTGCATATTTATTAAGAGACTGGCAGTTAGACGGCTTGTTTTTTGCGTTTTTTGCAGGCGAAGCTCTACTCTTTTTTAGCTTTTTGTTTATGATTATTCGCCGCTACCCAGGTGAAAAACTTATAAGCTTTGACTTTTTAAGCAATAAAAAAGTTTATTACAGCCTATTCTTTTGTGGTCTGTTTTATAACATTGGTGTGTGGGCTGATAAGATCATCTTTTGGTATTCACCAAGCACATCAATACAAATTATTGGCACGTTAAGAGCCAGCCCAATTTACGACTTACCTATATTTTTAGCCTATTTGTCTATTATTCCCGGTATGGCAGTATTTTTAGTAAAAATGGAAACCGACTTTGTAGAAGAATACGACCGTTTTTACACAGCTATTCGAGAGGGTTCATCGTTAGAAGAGATTTACTATTTAAAAGACAATATGATCCAAACTGCACGTGCCGGTTTATACGATATATTTAAAATTCAAGGTATTACCGTTGCCTGCTTATTATTATGGGGCGAGCAAATACTTACCTTTATTGGTATTGATCCAAACTATAAAACGCTTTTATTTATTGATGTAGTTGGTGTGGGTGTACAAGTTATATTTTTGTCTATTTTAAATATTTTGTTTTATTTAGATAAACGCTCAACCGTCCTATTTTTAGCGGGGCTATTTTTGGTAATAAACGTTGTTTTAACTTTGCTATCAATCGCTTTTGGGCCGCAATTTTATGGTTACGGCTTTGCTCTCTCAACTATTGTTACCTCTGTTGTTGGGTTATTTTGGCTTTCTAAACAATTTGAAGATTTAGAATACGAAACGTTTATGCTGCAATAGCATAATATAAAGGCTGCTTATGCAGCCTTTATATTTAAAGCTTTTCGTACAAAATTAAAATAATTAATTATTGGAAAGCGGCTGATACACACCATGTTTATAGCTCATATAAGCGCCTCAGTTTAAAGCAAAAAAGACTAGCTCAGTAAATGTATAAAATGTTTATAAAACAAAGGGCTTATAAAAACCAAGCCACCCTACCTTGGCTTAGCTAATCTCTTGTACAATTAGACTTAACTAGTTTAGCTTTATGCTAAATGAGGTAGCCGTTGCCATTACTTACTCACCCATCGCGCTTTAAAGCCACGCGTATCAACATGTATAAATGCGCCTCTGTGCGACTTAGGCCCATAAATACCTAAACCACCTAGCAAACCTTTAAATGATTCACGTCTAGCTAACGACTCCACTATATCGGCCATCGCGTTAGCGTCACCAATTGAATACTTACCGTCATTATTTATATCATCCATACGGTAGTTGCCATCGTTATCTATAAAAATATCGGCAGCATCACCAAATACATGTCGGCTAAGTTTTACATTGCCAATTGATTTGTTGTAGTACGGAGTTCTATAACCGCTCATAACCACCATATTACTAACCGGTATACCTTCTAAAATCAGTTCTTTGCGTATTTTTTCTAGTTTAAGTAACAATTTATTTTGTAAAAATAAATACTTTGGGTACTTACTTCGCTGCTTACTAACAAATTCTTTTAGTGAAAAGTGAGGTGATATTTTTACGTTTTCATTTTCAGGCGTTACCTTAACAAAGCCATCGGGCACTATGTAGTGTGAAGAGTCTTTAATCTGTGAAGGTTTAGGATAGTGCCCAATGTGGTAATACTTGAGCTTTCCTCCTTCAACATTGTCTGCCGGTACTTTTACAAATACGTTGATTTTCATACGCTGTTTTTTATCGGGCGACTCAATAATTACCGTTGTTAAACCAGGCTCTTTGGGTGCTTGCCATTGCCAGCGGTTGGTGTCTGTAAGCTTAGATTTTCCTTGAGTGTTAATTAGCGTGTAAGCATTTTTTGATTGCGCAAAAAGCACTTCAAACTCAACTTGCTCTTTGGGCATTACAAATACTGAAAACACCGAATATGGCATAACTATGTCGTTAATTTTTAGGCTAAATTCTGCATCTTCAAAGTTGGCTTTATTTTTTATATCAACTACCTGATGCGCAGGCTTTATAGGCGCGGCAGCAAATACACTATTGCTAAATATAATTGTGAATATGGCAATAGAAATATAATGAATAAATTGCATAAACCCTCTCATTATTTATTTTTTAATAAAGCGGCAATCACCGACTGTTCATCATTTTTTAATAGCGCTTTTTTATCGCGTTGATATATGTCATCTCTAAAGTTAACCAGCTTATTTTCGTCAACCCATGCAGTCCAATAAACTAAATGAATAGGAAGAGGCTCATCTAAATAAAACGTCTGAGTACTATTTTGAGCAAGTGCGCTGTCCATATTATTGAGTGTTTGCACTTCTCCTTCGTGCTTAATAATTTCACGCGCTAACGAAAAAGGCTTTTCTATTCTTATACAGCCATGCGATAAAGCTCGGTTTGCTTGGCTAAAACGGTGCTTTGCTGGTGTATCGTGAACATAAATTGCTTCGGCATTGGGGAATAAATACTTAACTTCCCCTAGGGGGTTTTCTTCACCAGCACGTTTTACTAAAAAGTGATCAAATTGGTACGGCTTAATAGAATCCCAATCAATATTGCTTGGATTAACAGTTTGTGGGTCTAGGTAGCTGTTTTTTCTAATTTCAATATTATTTTTTACAAGATAGTCAGGATCCTCGGCTACCTTTGGAGCAATTTCTTTGGTGGCAATTGAGGTGGGTATACGCCATTCAGGATTAACTACAAACTTTTCTATTTCGTCGCTAAATGCAGGTGTTTCCCAACTTGGTTTACCTACAATTACGTTATTTTTTAATTTTACATCGCCAGCTTTTACAAATCGTAAGCTGTATTCTGGAATATTTACATACACATACTGCTCATCACTTGCGCCTGCAAAGTTAGTTATTCTATAAAAGTTAAGTTTTAATTTGTCGAGTTTTTGTTGTGCGGGCACATTAAGCGATGCAAAAGTACGCTTACCCACTCGGCCATCAACTTTTAAACCATGGCGGCTTTGAAATTGCTTAACAGCTTGCTCTATATCTTTATCAAACGTGCATATAGCTTCGTCGCACACATTAGTTTTTAAGTCACGCTCTTGATATAAACGCTGTGCAAGCAAGCTCACCTGTTTATTATTACTGCCTAGTTCAAGCAATTCATCGTTATATAAGTGTGTAAAACCACCTTTGTTAACTATTTCTTGATACCAATTAATGGCTTTTTCTGTACGTTCAATTAACTGCGCTGAATATTGGTCAAAGTAGTAGGTGTCATCAGCTTGCACGTACTTTTGTGAGTTGTAAGTAGTTAGTGAAGAGTTAGCGAGTACCACACTTTCAAGCTCATTGGCAGCGATTGTTGGTGCTGAGCATAATCCGCTCATACCAATAAACAATGCAGTTTTTAAAGTAAAACCCTTTGCTTTAGTAAGCGCTTGATTTGAAAATGACCCCTTCACTGTGTACCTCCTCGCTAAATATCGTTGATAAATGCTTATGTACTTACCACTAAGTAGTACACTGGAGGTGCAACGGTAATGCCAAATTAAAGTCTCAAAATAAACAATTGAAATTTAATGACTTTTTAAAAAATATTATTCTAAACGTTAATAAATTAAACTAGAGAATATGTAATTACTATGCTCAAGTGTGTAAAGTTGCTATGGCAATTAATCTTTTAAAAAAGCTAAAAAACCACGTTCATAACGACTCAAGTACTTTGTTTTTCGTGGTAATGAAAGAGACTCTCTCCACGCAGTTTGAGTATCTTCATCTTCTTTACACAGCGTAATTAAATCGGGATGCACATAAGATTTGCGTGCTATAGCGGGAGTATTACCAAGTTGCTCAGATACGCTATCAAGCATGTTTTTTAAACTAAGCGCCCCTTTAGCTTTAGCTAATTGTTTGAATGCAATAACGCTTGCTCGCCAAGTTCTAAAGTGTTTTGCACTAAACTCCTCGCCCATTATTTGCTGAATGTATTGGTTTATTTCACTTGATGTAACATTTGTGCGCTCACCTTCATTTATATACTGAAATAAATGCTGCCCGGGTAAATCTTGTAAGTCTTTTATAACATGGCTAAGCACCCTGTCGGTTATATTTACTTCACGCTCTTTACCTGATTTGGCACGATATTTTAGCTGAATATTTTTGCCCGTGAGTTTTGCATGGCGTGTTCGTAATGTTGTCGCACCAAAACTTTTATTTTGCTTTACGTTACGCTCGTTACCTACCCTCAATGCACCTAAATCCATAAGTCTTACAACTGCCGCTAAAGTGCGCTCAATATTAAGCTCATCGCCTTGTAAGTCTGTTTCTAAACGCGCTCTTAACAAAGGGAGTTTATTACCAAATACTCCACATGCTTGGTATTTTTTTGCTTCTTGTTGCGCCCTAAATTCAGGATGGTAGCGGTATTGCTTTCGCCCCTTACTATCAAATCCTGTCGCTAAAATATGTCCGTTTTCTTCTGGGCAAAACCAAGCGTTTTTATAGGCAGGCGGAAATGCCAATCCATTCAAACGATCAATCACATTTTGCTCTTTTATTTGCTTACCGATTGGATCAAAGTAAAGCCAACTTTTATGTTTAAGTTTACGAGTGATCCCTGGTAAATTATCGTCTACATAAATTAGCTTCATTAACCCTCCAGTTATATTTAAGCATGCGTCGGAATACAAAATGTATCACTTTAAAATAACCTTAAACTGAACAAGATTATTGATATATAATAAAAAACCAACAACAATTATAAATACTTAATATATATTAATAATTCTATTTAGGTTTTCGTAAATGTAGGTCGAACTTACGCGCCAGCAACAAGCCTATTACGATTAAACTCAATGCACTTAGCGCTAAAAAAAGCTACTTGAGATAGATTTATTACCCTAAGTTCAGATTAATTACACTTTGTCCCCCGCAATTGGGGTGCTGTTTAAATGGAGAATTCAATGGCTTTTGATTATGGATCGATTGATCTTGGACTAAAAAACCCCTTCAAACTGGAAGGTAAAGTAACAGCATTAAGAGGACTCATTGAGTCTATAGCAGGTATTAGTTTACTTGTTATTGCTGCGGGCTCTGTGAAAGAAGATACAACCGCAGGTTGGATTTTAATGGTGTTTGGCATGCTTATTTTAGCATTCGGCATTCGCTCACTATCGTCAGGTATTTATGCAACACTTAAATACTTTGTAGGTAGAAACCACCCAACTTCACTTGCTTATAACTACAGTAAATCGCAAGCATCAACCGCTAAAGAAGAACAAAAAGAAGTAGCCTACACAGCGCAATCACTTGAAGAAATGCTGGTTGGTCGTAAAAACAGTACATTTAAAGAGCCTAATGGTTTTTTATCACGCTTACTTCACAGCTTAATCCCTAAGTTATTGTTTCTACCATATCCTATTCGAAATGTTGCCCAGCGATTATTTGGCTCATGGGTAAGCACCTTTGTCGCCCTTATTGCTTATGGCCTTGTTGCATTTGTATCTTTGTCGGGCTTTACCGGTGAAGCTGGGGAATTAGCATTTCCGGTTTATAGTGCAATATTAATGTTTTACGTGCTTTTTTCTTGGCGCTCTACAGGTAAACCTATCTCTCGAAATGCAGAAAAGAATATTGAAGCACTTGGTACTGGTGCACTCGCTAAAATTATTTCTTTATCTTTTATTTTACCCATCTCTATTGGTCTTTCTATGTCATGGTTGATGAAAGAGCAGCACATTAGTAAACAAGAAATAGATAACTGGCTTGAGCAACTGCCTAGTCTTCATGCTGGAATGTACTTAATTGCAATTATTGTATTAGCAACTCTAAGCTGTGCGCTTGCTTTTATCATGATTAAAGCGCGTTTAAATTCAGTTACCCCTTCAGCTGAAGTATCTGAACTACGTGAAAACTGGCAAGAGTCTGTTCATCCAGACGAGATTTTCATAAACCTCGATAACCTAGTAATGGCTAATCGCCGTTATAAAGAAGTACCTAACAGAGTTTACAGAGAATTAGACCCTAAGCTTCAAGAACAAATAGAAGGTAAAGGCGGTTTTAAAGGTGAAATGATCCAAGAGATTCAGCCTAAACTGCACTCAATGGACTTAGGTAAAAACTTTACACTCGCGAGATTACTTGCTTTGGTGAGCGGTAACTTACTTTATATTGTAGCGTTAGCATTTACTGTACTTTTAGCGTATTCGTTTATTAATATTTACCATTACATTGATGCGGCAAATATTAATAGTTTTAAACAGGCATTTAATAACCAACATGTCATTCAATTTAGTGAGCTATTAATGACAAGCTTTCACTTATTGCTAATAGGCGTACTTATTAAAGCATTTGCGCAGTTACTTGCAAACACAGCGCATCTATTTTTTGCAGAAATGCAATTTGAGTCACTGCTTGTGTACTTTAAATGTGAAGGCACTTTTACTGAGTCTAAAATATCAACAGGTACTGGTATTCACGATAGCACCCGCTCAGAAAATACTTTAGTACGCAGTAGCATAACGCCTTGGATTATTGTTTCTCGTGTTATCTCTACTACGTTTGCTGCAACAGGTATGAAAAACCTTGAACATCCTCGCCACATTATGGAAATGCATAAAGACGAAGGACAATTACAAGCAATCAAAAAAGACGTTATTTCATTCTTAAAAGACCGCGAATCTATCGCCTCAATCACCAGTGAGCGTGATTTAGGTAATGCGTCACAAATACATCAACTAAACCAACAAACGCGCGCTATACCTACTCAGCAAGCAATAGCGAAAGATGATGAAGAAGCTGCCGGGTATTTAAGACAAGAAGAAAACTTATCTCCCGAGCCCAAGGGTTAATTAACCTCAAACCTAGATAACTTTTATTAATGCCACCTTGTTAACTTAGGTGGCATTTTTTTTAACCTCTATTCAATACTTTTTAACTTTATTACCTCTTTTGCACTCAACAACATGATTAATATTGGATTAGTTCACAAAGCCCTTGCTTTATGTGCCAAAACACAAATAATGAAAGGATTAATTACAGGGTAAGAATGAGGACAATGAGCTATATACTAACCACCCAATGTGCTGATGATGTAGGCTTAATAGCTAAAATTACAGGGCTTTGCCATAAAAATAATTTAAACATTACGCGTAACAACGAATTTGTAGATAAAGACGCGCAGCGATTTTTTATGCGTACAGAGCTTACAGGTGAGCCACAAAGCGACTTTTTAGATCAATTACGCGCACTGTTGCCACAAGGCGCTAAACTTGCGCTACATTGCGGCGCAAAAACTAAAGTAGTTTTACTGGCAACTAAAGAAGCTCATTGTTTAGGTGGTATGCTGTTAAAGCAATTTGAACAAACTCTTAATATTGAAGTACTCGCTGTAATTGCTAACTATGCTGATTTAGAGCCGCTAGCTAAAGGGTTTGGTGTGCCATTTCATGTTGTATCGCACGAAGGGTTAACCCGTAGCGAACATGATAAAAAGGTAGGCGATTTAATTGCCAGTTACAATCCTGACATTATTGGTCTTGCTAAATACATGCGTATTTTAAGTCCTGAATTTGTGGGTCGATTTGAAGGTAAAATAATTAATATTCATCACTCATTTTTGCCAGCATTTATAGGGGCTAAACCTTATCATCAAGCATTTGAGCGCGGTGTAAAAATTATTGGTGCTACCGCTCACTTTGTTAATAATGAGCTTGATGAAGGGCCTATTATTTTGCAAGATGTAACCAGCGTTACACATGCTAATACCGCCGAAATGATGGCTAAAATGGGCAAAGATGTTGAAAAGACTGTGTTTTGTAAAGCACTTCAACTTGCCTCAGAGCATAAGCTATTTATTAATGGTAATAAAACCGTGGTGTTTTCTTAGCATTAATCCAACTGCTTAATTATTCTACATATGAAAAAATGCCAGCATTGTTGCTGGCATTTTTTTGCTCATAAATAAGCTAATAACTTTTTAAATGTAAATTATGCCTGCTCTATTGGTTCGAGCTTTAATTTAGCGGCAATTAAAACGGCTTGGGTACGATTGTACACACCGAGTTTTCTAAATATGGCTGTAATGTGTGCTTTTACTGTCGCTTCTGATATGTGTAGTTCATAAGCAATTTGCTTATTAAGTAAACCTTCGTGCAGATATTGCAGCACTCGGTATTGTTGAGGCGTTAATGAGGCAACTTGCGCTGCTATTTCTCTATCTTCACCTTCAATTTCAGCTACTTTGTTTTTTAGCTCTTTTGGTAGCCATGTATCGCCTTCAAGTATTTGGTTAATTGCACTGGCAATATCATCAGACGATGATGATTTAGGAATAAAACCCATAGCGCCGTAACCCATTACTTTAGAAACGATATTCACGTCTTCACTACCCGAAACAACGGCAATAGGTAAGCTTGGGTATTCTTCTCTAATACGAATAAGACCATATAAATCACCATTACCTGGCATGTGAAGGTCTAGCAGTAATATATCAAGATCCTCTTGCTCGCTTAACACTTGCAGTGTGCTGTCAAAATCGGATGATTCAAAAACCTCTAAACCCTCAAATTTTGCGCTCAGTGCGCCCTTTAGTGCTTCACGAAATAACGGATGATCGTCCGCTATTAAAAACTGACTCATGGTTCACTCCTAATAAATTCGGCTGCCAGTTAGGTTTAAAACCTTTACTGACAGCCGATATACTACGTTTAGAATCAACTTGTAATCAAGTTTTTAACGCACATTTAACGATTTAATCTGTTCTCGATTAGTTCATCGACAACTGAAGGATCGGCAAGCGTTGACGTATCACCGAGTTGTTGGTGCTCATTTGCAGCGATTTTACGTAAAATACGACGCATAATCTTGCCTGAACGTGTTTTTGGCAAACCCGGTGACCATTGAATCATATCTGGAGATGCAATTGGGCTGAGCTCTTTACGAACCCAATTACGTACCTCTTTAGTTAATTCATCGCTTACAGTTACACCTTCGTTAGGCGTAATGTAAACATAAATACCTTGGCCTTTAATATCATGCGGGTAACCTACAACAGCAGCTTCTGCTACCGCTTCATGCGCAACTAACGCACTTTCAATTTCGGCAGTACCAAGGCGGTGCCCAGACACATTAAGTACATCGTCCACACGGCCTGTGATCCAGTAATAACCATCTTCATCACGACGACAACCATCGCCTGTAAAGTAAACTCCTGGGTAGGCGCTAAAATAAGTTTGTTCAAAACGTTCATGGTCGCCATAAACAGTTCGAGCTTGCGATGGCCAACTATCTAAAATAACTAAATTACCATCTACGGCACCTTCGAGTGTATTACCTTCAGCATCAAATAATGCAGGCGCAATACCAAAAAATGGATGTGTTGCAGAACCTGGTTTTGTATCAGTAGCGCCCGGAAGTGGTGTGATCATAATGCCACCGGTTTCTGTTTGCCACCATGTATCAACAATCGGGCAATTAGATTTACCAATACTCTCGTAATACCATGTCCACGCTTCTGGATTTATTGGCTCACCTACTGAACCTAAAATACGTAAACTATCCCGATGTGACGAAGCTGTAGGCTCATCACCTTTAGCCATTAGTGCTCTAATTGCTGTAGGGGCGGTATATAAAATAGTAACGCCGTGTTTATCAACTACTTCGCCCATACGCCCTGCAGTTGGATAAGTGGGGACACCTTCAAATAAAACCTGAGTACAACCGTTTACTAATGGCCCGTACGCAATGTAACTGTGGCCTGTGATCCAACCTACATCGGCACTACACCAATACACATCATCTTCTTTTAAATCAAATACGTATTCATGTGTCATTGATGAGTAAACTAAGTAGCCACCTGTAGTATGTACAACACCTTTAGGCTGACCAGTAGAACCTGATGTATACAATATAAACAAAGGATCTTCAGCATTCATTGGCTCTGGCTCACACTGTGCTGGTAAGTCAGCAACTAGCTCGTGCCACCATATATCGTGCTCATTCCAATCAACTTCACCGCCTGTTAATTGGTGCACAATAACGTGTTCAATTGTGGTTACAGTTTCTTGCGCTACCGCTTCATCTACATTTGCTTTTAATGGAACACAATTTCCTGCTCTGCGTCCCTCATCAGAAGTAATAACAACCTTAGCGCCAGAATCTCTAATACGATCAGCAATAGCCGATGGTGAAAAACCACCAAATACAACAGAATGAATAGCACCAATACGTGCACAAGCTTGCATTGCATACACCGCTTGTGGGGTCATTGGCATATAAATAGCTACGCGGTCACCTTTTTGTACACCCAGTTTTTTTAAACCATTGGCAAATTTAGCCACTTCATCATGAAGTTTTTGATAAGTAATGTTCTCACTTTGAGAAGGATCATCACCTTCCCAAATAAGCGCAATTTTGTCTGCTTTCGTTTTTAAGTGGCGGTCAATACAGTTGTAAGACGCATTTAAATAGCCATCTTCATACCATTTAATACTGATGTGGCCTTTATCAAAAGAGGTGTTTTTAACTTTAGTGTAAGGAGTAGACCAATCGAGGCGTTTGCCATGCTCACGCCAAAAACTTTCAGGGTCATCAATAGATTGCTTATAAAGCGTATTATATTTATTTTTATCAATGAGAGTCGCATCTTTAATATGCGCAGGAACTGGATAGATACTTTGTGACATCTTCGTCTCCATTTAAATTACTTGCCTTAAGCTTTTATCAAGGATTACTCAGCAGTACTTTATTAAGTATTAGACCTTAGTTGTACTCTACTCCAATTTGCTCATTTGTAGTTTATAATCCACCTGCTTTCAATTTTTTTACATAAATAATACAACGCGTTAAATGTAAGTAAATGCAAACTAATCAACTCTAAAACCTTAGTCTTATAGACCAATAGGTAATTGAGTAAATATTGCACATATTCAAAAGTGTTTGTGTACTTTAATAAAGATATTTGCGGTATTACTTGCCAAAGCTTTATTTAACGAATGAAAACAATATGTGTATTGAAAAGCCAAATTAACACCCTTTTTTATTCGTAAGTAATACTAGTAGCAAGTAATACAACCTTACATGAAAAAAAAAGCAACAAACAACAAGTAGCCTATAAAGGACACCACAATGAAACTTACCCCATTAAAAACATTAGCAGCAAGCGCTGTATTATGTGCACTATCAAGCACTGCTTATGCAGCGACTGCCGCAAAAATTGGTGATACGGAATTTACTTACGGTGGATACATTAAACTCGACTCTATGTGGAGTGATTATTCAGCGGGTGCGCCTGCAGGCTCAAACGTAGGTCGTGACTTTTACGTACCAAGTACGTTAACAGTTGGCGATGATAACAGCTCAGATGCTGTATTTGATATGCATGCTCGTGAGTCACGTTTTAACTTTGGCACAGCCACTGTTATGGATAACGGTAAAACCGTTAATACTAAAATTGAAATTGACTTTTTGGCCTCGGCTGCTGGCGGTAATGAGCGAGTTTCAAATTCTTACGCCCCGCGTATTCGCCATGCGTTTGTGACTTACGATGGTTGGTTATTTGGTCAAACATGGTCTAACTTCCAAAACGTGGGGGCGCTTGCTGAAACGCTTGATTTTGTAGACCCTGCTGAGGGCACTGTGTTTGTGCGTCAATCGCAAATTAAATACACCACTGGCGCATGGTCGTTTTCATTAGAAAACCCAGAAAGTACAATTTCTACTACTAGCGGTATGGTAGTAACTGATGATGCATCATTGCCTGACTTTACAGCTCGTTACACACACAAAGCCGATTGGGGTAACATTGTGGTTGCAGCGCTTGCTCGCCAACTTACTTATAAAGTAGGCAGTGTTGATGCAGATGAAACTTCTTTTGGTATTAGTGCATCAGGTAAAATAAACCTTGGTGAAGACAACCTTAAATTTATGCTTACTCAAGGTAAAGGCTTAGGCCGTTACGTAGGCTTAAACGTTGCTCACGGTGCAGTACTTAATGGCGATGAACTAGATGCAATTGATTCGACTTCTGGTTTTGTTGCTTACCAGCACAAGTGGACAAGCCAATGGCGTTCAACGTTCTTATATTCATTCTTCAGTGCTGATAACAACACTGATTTATTAGCTATTTCTGGTGATCCGACTGAATCAAGCCAAAGCTATAGCGCTAACATTCTATACTCACCGGTTAAACGTCTAACTTTTGGTGCTGAGCTAAAGCATGCTGAGCGTGAAACTGAAAGCGGCGTTGATGGCGATTTAGACCGCTTACAGTTTTCTGTTAAATACTCTTTTTAATAACTAGAAAGCTAACTACTTTAAAAAGCGGCCTAGGCCGCTTTTTTTATAAGCGAGATTGAGTTCTATATAATTCATCAATTCGTACCTAAAATCTTTATATGTGGCGCTAAAATACAAAAAAATAGAATTATTATTGATAAAAACACTAAACACAATTGCAAATCGATATCATTTAGATTAAGTTACGCACTTCTTTTGAACTAACTGGAAAAACTTATGTCGTCCCCTCAAGTTTTGCGTTTATCTAAACTAAGCTTTGCTACTTCTTTAATTTTATCTGGTTATGCACTTGCTGATGAGGCAAATGTAAAATCTGAACCTCTCGAAAAAATTGCGGTATATGGTCAGCATCATAAAAACTACATTACTGAAGAAGCGCAATCGGCTACCAAACTAGGTTTAACAATTAAAGAAACACCACAATCAATCTCGGTAGTTTCACGCGCACTAATGGACGACTTTTCACTAGACGACATAAACTCAGTACTTGAAAGCACGCCAGGCGTAACAGTAGAGCAAATAGAAACAGATCGTACTTACTTTAAGGCCCGTGGTTTTGAAATTACGAACTTTCAAGTTGATGGCTTAGGGATCCCACAAAGCTCAGGCTCTATTCAAGGCAGTCTTGATACATCAATTTATGACCGTGTAGAGATAGTTCGCGGTGCTAATGGTTTAATGACTGGCGCTGGTAATCCTTCTGCAACTGTAAACATGGTTTTAAAAAAGCCAACTTATACAACACAGGCAAATGCATCAGCATCTTATGGCTCATGGAATAAAAAACGTTTAGATTTAGATGTATCTACGCCAATAAATGAAGACCACGCTGTACGCGCTGTATTTACAAAGCAAAAAGCTGACTCATATTTAGATCGCTACGAAACAGATAAAACCATTGTTTACTTAGCCTACGAAGGCAAATTAACAGACAACACATTATTAAGCGTTAACTATGTTAACCAACAAAAAGACGCAGATAGCCCGCTGTGGGGTGCACTACCTCTTTATTATACAGACGGAACAGCAACCGATTACGACGAATCAACCAGCACCGCTGCTGACTGGTCTTACTGGGATAACAGTGCTGAGCAAGTATATGTAACACTTGAACAAAACTTATCGGCAACATGGGTAGCTAGAGCACGTTATGCTCACATCGAAAACGAACAAGACTCAGAGTTGTTCTACGTATACGGCACCCCTGATAAAGATACTGAACTTGGTTTAACAGGTTATGCTAGCCGTTATGATTACGAAGATAAGCATGACTTATTTGATTTATATGCCAGTGGTAAGTTTGATTTATTTGGCCAAGAGCACGACCTATCATTTGGTGTTAGCCAAGCTAAAATGGATTACAACGAGCAGTCTCTTTACGATTATACTACAGGCAATGGTTTTCCAGCTATGCCATCACTTAAAACGTGGGATGGTGTAGTACCAGAGGCAACACTTGCTGATGGCTTAAATGGTAGTGATATTACTAACGAGCAAAAATCAGCTTACATATCTACTCGCATTAGATTAAGTGAGCCTTTAAGTGTGCTCGCTGGTGTGCGTTATACCGATTGGAAAACAAAAGGGAGTGCTTACGGTGTTGAGCAAACAAGAAGCGACTCTGAAGTTATTCCTTATATTGGCACGGTGTACGACTTTAACGAGTCTCTATCAGCTTATGCAAGCTACACAGAAACATTTGTACCGCAAAAAGAGCTTGATATTAATGCCAACCAATTAGCTCCCGTAATAGGTAAAAGTAGTGAAGTTGGTATAAAAGCACAGTTACTTGATGACCAAATTTTCGTAACTTTTGCTTACTTCGATGCAAAGCAGGAAGGGCTTGCCATAGCTTTACCCGACTCACTACCTAGTGATACGCGTTATTATGCAGCAGATGGTATTAACAGCAACGGCTTTGAAGTTGAACTAAGTGGTCGAATAACCGATGATTTAAGCGCAAGTGTAAGTTTTAGTAACCTAAATATTGATGGTGATGATTTAGTTAAAGATTACACACCTGAAAACCAACTTAAAGTGGCCGCAACCTACCAAGTACCTTTAGTTGATGGTTTATCATTTGGTGCAAACTATCGCTGGCAGGATTCAACTAGCCGAGTTCAAGTCGAAGATGCAAATGGTATTGCAAGCGTCACTACTCACCAAGATGCATACGGGTTACTTGATTTAATGGCCACTTACGAAATTACAGATAACGTAGGAGTCACTTTCAATGTAAATAACACCACCGGTGAAAAATATTTGCACAGCCTGTACTGGGCACAAGGTTACTACGGTGCACCTCGTAACTACGCCCTATCTGTAAACTGGCAATTATAAATATATTTGATTAATTAAAGACTCTAGATTTTTTTAATTCAATAGAAAAAAACGACACATTTTTAATGTGTCGTTTTTATTTTATCTAACCTGATGTAAGTTTTTAATAACAAAAAAGCGCTAATCATTACTGATTAGCGCTTTTCAAAGCTCGGGTCAAATCAAGCTTAAAAACTCATTTGGGTGCAGTTTAAAGGTCTGGATCGTCGCCTAACTTATCTTCACCGTCTTCAGGTTCAATAGTTGCTTTTAGTAAAAGCATTTCGCGTAACTTACCTTCAATCTCATCTGCAATTTCTGGGTTTTCTTTCAAAAACTTAATTGAGTTAGATTTACCTTGGCCAACCTTGTTGCCACTGTAACTGTACCAAGCACCTGCTTTTTCAACAATTTTATGCTTAACACCTAAATCAATTAACTCGCCTTGCTTAGAAATACCTTCGCCATACATGATGATAAATTCAGCTTGTTTAAATGGCGGCGCTACTTTGTTTTTAACAATTTTAACGCGGGTTTCGTTACCAACAACTTCATCACCTTCTTTCACAGAACCAATACGACGAATATCAATACGTACCGATGCGTAAAACTTAAGTGCATTACCACCCGTTGTTGTTTCTGGGTTACCAAACATAACACCAATTTTCATACGGATTTGGTTAATGAAAATACATAACGTGTTAGAGCGTTTAATATTACCAGTAAGCTTACGTAATGCCTGTGACATTAAACGTGCTTGTAAGCCCATGTGCGAGTCGCCCATGTCGCCTTCAATCTCAGCTTTTGGTGTAAGTGCAGCAACCGAGTCAATAATAACGACGTCTACTGCGCTTGAACGTACTAACATGTCACAAATTTCTAGTGCTTGCTCACCTGTATCAGGTTGAGATACAAAAAGGTCATCAATATTTACACCTAGTTTTTGTGCATATACAGGATCAAGAGCATGCTCAGCATCAATGAAGGCACATGTTTTACCTTCTTTTTGAGCTTCTGCGATAACTTGTAAAGTAAGCGTTGTTTTACCAGATGACTCAGGACCATACACTTCAACAATACGTCCCATAGGTAAGCCACCTATGCCTAAGGCAATATCAATACCTAGTGAACCTGTAGATACAGATTCAATGTTTAACGCTTTGTTGTCACCCAATTTCATAATTGAGCCTTTACCAAATTGACGTTCAATTTGTGATAGTGCTGCGTCTAACGCTTTTTGTTTGTTATCGTTCATTTTGTTCTCCAATCCAGCTAATGCGAACAAGTATACTGTATGAAATCACAGTATCAAGCTAATTTTTTCATTTTATCTCATCTATTACACTTTTTAATGCAAATACAATAGCTTGCAGTCTTACTTGAGCCCTATCACCAGTAAATATTTGTTTAAAGGTCAGTACTTTGTCATCAATTTGTATGCCAAACCATACAAGTCCAACAGGTTTACCTTCTGTCGCCCCGCCAGGCCCTGCAATGCCCGATACAGCTATAGATATATTAGCGTTTGTTGCTTTAATAGCACCTACTGCCATTTCATGGACTGTTTGCTCGCTCACAGCACCGTATTGATTTAATGTACTAGCACTAACATTGAGCAAATCTTGCTTTGCTTGGTTACTATAAGTGACAAATGCACGGTCGATATAAGCTGAACTTCCAGGTGTATCGGTAAGCGCATAACTCACTCCGCCACCAGTACATGACTCAGCAGTAGTGATCCATAAGCATTTATCCGTTAAAATAGCGCCTAATTGCGCAGCAAGTGTTTTAATCTCTTGATGTAATTCCATATTCAGCCTTTGGGTAAATACATGTCGTTTGATCTTTATGCACCACACACTATAAAACAACAAACCCCTATGATGCAGCAGTATCTAAAAATAAAATCAGAGCATCGCGATATTTTATTGTTTTATCGTATGGGCGATTTTTACGAACTTTTTTTTGATGACGCTAAACGCGCCGCTCAATTACTCGATATTTCGCAAACTCATCGTGGTAAAGCTGGCGGCGATCCTATCCCTATGGCGGGCGTACCCTACCATGCGGTAGAAAACTACTTAGCACGTCTAGTCCAAATGGGTGAATCAGTCGCTATCTGCGAACAAGTGGGAGACCCTGCAACCAGTAAAGGCCCTGTTGATCGTAAAGTAGTGCGTATAGTTACACCCGGTACAATTTCTGATGAAGCGCTTTTACAAGAACGACAAGACAATCTCCTTACCAGCGTTTGGCAAAGTAAAAAAGGCTTATACGGGATTGCTTATTTAGACATTAACTCTGGTCGTTTTAATATTGTCGAAGTAAATACCGACGAAGCCTTTAGCTCAACTATTCAGCGCCTATCACCAGCCGAGCTTCTGTATAGCGAAAGCTTTGAAAACGTTCATTTAATTGAACATACAAAAGGTGCTCGCCGTCGCCCAGAGTGGGAGTTCGACTTAGATACGGCTCAGCACTTATTATGCGATCAGTTTGGTACTAAAGATTTAGTTGGCTTTGGTGTTGATAAAGCCCATAGCGCGCTTGTTGCTGCAGGTTGCCTAATGCAATACGTAAAAGATACACAACGTATTGCACTGCCGCATATTCGTGCAATTACGCTTGAGCACAACGAACACGCTGTTATTTTAGATGCCGCTACCCGTAAAAATTTAGAATTAACTGTTAATTTATCAGGCGGGTTTGAAAATACACTTGCTCAAGTACTTGATAAAACAGCCACACCTATGGGTTCTCGCTTACTTAAGCGCCGTATTCATACACCAATTCGTAATAAAGACGAGCTAAATTCACGTTTAAATGCAATTAGCGCTATTTTAGATGCGCAGCTTTGCGGTGATTTACACGAATCATTAAAAGAGATTGGTGATGTAGAGCGTGTTATTGCACGCCTAGCTTTATGTACTGCACGCCCGCGTGATTTAACTCGCCTGCGCAGTGCGCTACAAGCACTTGCACCACTGCATACTTTGTTAGCTGACGCTAACGATCCTCGTATAGCGGGTATTATCAAGCACTCGCCTGAACTCCCTGATTTACAAGCGTTATTAGAACGAGCTGTGATAGAAAACCCACCGGTACTTATTCGTGACGGTGGTGTTATTGCTCCAGGTTACAATAGTGAACTTGATGAGTGGCGTAACTTAAGCAAAGGTGCCACTGATGTCCTTGAGCAATTAGAACTGCGAGAGCGCGAACGTACGGGCATTAGTACGCTTAAAATTGGTTATAACCGCGTACATGGCTTTTTTATTGAAGTAAGTAGAGCTAATGCGCACTTAGTGCCAGCCGACTACATTCGTCGCCAAACGCTTAAAAATAACGAACGCTACATTATTCCAGAGCTTAAAGAGCACGAGGATAAAGTACTCGGTAGCCAATCAAAAGCTCTCGCGCTTGAAAAACAACTATACGAGGAGCTGTTTAGATTTATTGCTCCACATATTGAGCAGTTGCAAATGATGGCAGCAGCATTGGCCGATTTAGACGTTTTAAACAATTTAGCTGAGCGTGCATTCGCACTCAATTATGCAAAACCAGAATTGTGCGATAACGACAATATAAGCATTAAGCAAGGTCGTCACCCTGTTGTTGAACAAGTAATGAAAGAACCGTTTATTGCTAACCCTGTTGAATTAAACAGCCAACGTAAAATGCTAATTATTACCGGTCCAAACATGGGCGGTAAATCAACCTATATGCGCCAAACGGCACTTATTGTTTTAATGGCTCACATTGGCAGTTATGTACCCGCTGACAGCGCTAAAATTGGTAATATCGACCGCATATTTACACGTATTGGTGCAAGCGATGATTTAGCATCAGGGCGTTCAACCTTCATGGTAGAAATGACCGAAACAGCGACTATTTTAAATAATGCCACGGCGCAGTCTTTAGTGTTAATGGATGAGATTGGTCGCGGTACAAGTACTTACGATGGACTCTCTCTTGCGTATGCAACAGCCGATCATTTAGCATCAAAAATATCTGCTAAAACATTGTTTGCTACGCACTACTTTGAATTAACAGAACTTGCTGAGCAAACTACGGGCCTTGTAAACGTGCACCTTGATGCAATAGAGCATAACGACACGATTGCATTTATGCATACAGTTCTCGACGGTGCAGCAAGCAAAAGCTTTGGTTTACAAGTAGCAGCTCTTGCAGGTGTGCCAAAAGCTGTGATTGCACAAGCAAAGCAAAAACTTAAGTTGCTTGAAAATCATCAAAGCGTTACTGCACCAAATACAGAGCAACAAGCCTTTACTTTTAATAACGAAATTGCACAAAGTACACCTTCAGAAGTTGAAGAGCAGTTAAGCGCAATCGACCCTGATAATTTATCGCCACGCCAAGCGCACGATTTGTTATATAAACTAAAAGCATTGCTGTAATTTATATCACCTAATTTACAAGCATAAAAAAAGCCGAAGAATAAACTCTTCGGCTTTTTAACACACATAGTCTCTTAAACTATTTAACTAGTTACGAAAACTGATTAAACAAGCTATCTGTACTTAAACCTTCTTGTTGCAAAATGTCTTTTAGACGACGTAATGCCTCTACCTGAATTTGTCTTACTCGCTCACGTGTTAAGCCTATTTCACGACCTACATCTTCAAGTGTAGATGGCTCATAGCCAAGCAATCCAAATCGACGTGCTAACACTTCACGTTGTTTAGGGTTTAATTCACCTAACCAATCAACAATATGTTTATTAATATCATTATTTTGTACTTCGCCTTCAGGACCAGCACTTTTTTCATCAGGGATGATATCAAGTAGTACACTGTCGTTTTCGCCACCAATAGGCATGTCTACTGATGCAATTCTTTCGTTTAAACGTAGCATTTTAGTAACGTCTTCAACGGGTCTATCTAGGCAAGCTGCAATTTCGTCAGCTGTTGGCTCATGGTCAAGCTTTTGAGTTAACTCACGCGCTGTACGTAAATAAACATTAAGCTCTTTAACTACATGAATAGGTAAGCGAATGGTACGCGTTTGGTTCATAATGGCACGTTCAATTGTTTGACGTATCCACCATGTAGCGTAAGTAGAGAATCTAAATCCACGCTCAGGGTCAAATTTTTCAACTGCGCGAATTAAGCCTAAGTTACCCTCTTCAATTAAATCAAGTAGAGCAAGGCCGCGATTATTGTAACGACGTGCTATTTTAACAACCAAACGTAAGTTACTTTCAATCATACGTTTACGTGAGGCTTCACACCCTCGAAGTGATTTGCGAGAAAAAAACACTTCTTCTTCAGCACTAAGCAAAGGAGAAAAACCAATTTCGCCTAAATAAAGTTGAGTTGCGTCAAGATTTTTAGTTACTTCTTCTTTAGCAAAGATTTCATCGTCGTCTACTTTATCTAGTAGAGCTGTGCTTTCATCAACATCGATGTCATCGAACTTTTCGTCAGTCGTAGTATGTTTGTCAAGTTTTGCTGCGCTAGCCATAAGCCTTCTCCCGAGCAATTATCAATACCTAAAAATTAGGGTAGGTATTTAGCAGGATTGACAGCTTGCCCTCGGTAGCGAATTTCAAAGCGAAGCGCGGTGACCGGAGATTCTGAATTACCAATTTCTGCTATTTTTTGTCCTGCCTTAACTTTCTGCTTTTCTTTAACAAGTAATTTCGAGTTATGTGCATAAGCACTTAGGTAATCATCATTATGTTTCAATATGATTAAACTACCATAACCTCGAAGGGCGTTACCCGCGTATACCACTGTTCCTTGTGCCGCAGCTAAGACTGAAGCCCCTTTGCGATTAGTAATCTGTAAACCTTTATAACCGTTTTCCTTATTAGAAAAGCGTTTGGTAATTTTGCCCTGTGCAGGCCAAAACCACTTAACTTTACTGCTCGACAAACGTTTAGTATTACTAATTTTGTTACTGGCTTGTTTCTGAACATACTCTCGTTGTTTTGGGGGATCAAGCTCTTTCTTTAAAATTTTGTTATTTTTTTGTAATTTTTTTATAGACTTTTTACTCGAATTCGTATAATTTACATCCCTTTTTGTTTTTTCGGGCTTAGGGAGTAAGGAGATGTTTTGCCCAGGGAAAATTGTGTAAGGTGATGGAATTGAATTGTTTTTTGCCAACTCCCTAAAGTCTTGCCCAGCACTAAAGGCAATAGAGTAGAGCGTATCTCCTTTTTGTACTTTATAGCTAACCCCATTAATGTTAACAGTATGACCTAAATCATTAACATTATTATTTAAGCTACTAACAGGTGCAGGAACATGGCGAGAAGAGCAACCAAAGAGAAAAATACTAATAAATATAGTTATATACAGTAAACACTGTTTATTCATTGTATTTTTCCCCAAAATTAGAAAATTGATATTTTTAACGCTTAACGCAATAAAAAGTAAGCTAGCGCAATTAATACCACTAATCCCCAACCAAGTATTTCAATATACTGACGTAATTTTCGCTCCATTTTAGCCCCGCCCCACTTCATTAAGGCTGAAACTAAAAAGAATCGCGCACCACGTCCAATGGCCGATGCGAGCAAAAATGGCAAAAATGCCATTTGTAAAACACCTGCGCCAATGGTAAATACTTTATATGGTATAGGCGAAAAACCAGCTAAAAACACAACCCAAACACCGTAATCTTTAAACCAATTTAATGCGATATCAAACTTTTCTTGCCAGTGCATTTGTGCAATCAATGGCTCAACAACGGGTTCAAATAGCCAAAATCCAAGCAAGTAACCAACCACTCCACCAATAACCGATGCTATTGTGGCAAAACTTGCAAAACGCCATGCTTTTTTAGGTTGTGCAAGCGACATAGGTGCAAGCATTACATCAGGTGGGATTGGAAAAAAAACTGACTCTGCAAAGCTCATTGCAGCTAAATAACGTTCCGCATGGCGGTGCTTTGCCCACACTAGGGCCATATCATATAACTTGGTAAACAACTTCAAAATGAATTCCTATTCAATATCGCCAGGTACTAACGGCACAAATCTAACGGGAGCAATAACATGCTCTTTATAATTATCGCCTTCGCGGATAACCATTACTAATTTTTGAACACTCTCACCAATGGGCGCTAATAACACGCCTCCATCGGCTAACTGAGCAAGTAAGTCTTGCGGGACTTTAGAGGCCGCAGCAGTCACTATAATACCATCAAAAGGTGCTTGTGATTGCCAGCCTTGCCAACCATCACCATGCTTCATGGTTACATTATATAAATCGAGTTGTTGCAATCGACGTTTTGCCTGCCACTGAAGCGTTTTAATACGCTCTACCGAATAAACCTTTGTAAACGTTTTGGCTAATATTGCAGTTTGATATCCAGAGCCAGTACCAATTTCCAGCACTTTATTGCGCACACCAGCTAAGCGAAGTAACTCAGTCATACGCGCGACTATATAAGGCTGGGAAATAGTTTGCCCTTGCCCAATCGGTAGCGCTGTATTTTCATAGGCTTTGTGTTTGAGCACATCATCTATAAACACATGACGTGGAACATCAGCTATAGCACTAAGTACTTGTGTATCTTCAACACCTTCACGCTTTAGTAAGTCAGATAGTGCTTTTGCACTGCGGGAATAATTAGCGAGCACGATTAATCTCCAAATCGGCTAACCAGTCTCCTACTGCTTTTAAGCTATCTTTAGCTGTCATATCAACACTTAATGGCGTAACAGAGGCATAACCGTTATTGATTGCGTAAAAGTCGGTCCCTTCACCTGCATCGCTTTCTGTGCCCAGCGATCCATACCAGTAAATATCACGGCCCCAAGGATCGGTTTGTTTGGTCATGGTTTCGGCTTTATGACGAGCGCCTAGGCGTGTTACTTGCACCCCTTTTAATTCACTTAATGGAATATCTGGCACATTTATATTTATTATTTGATCTTTTGGAAGCGGGTGCGAAGCCAAGCCTTTAATAATATTTACGGTAACAGCAGCGGCTGTTTCAAAATACTCACCTTTATGTGAGCAAAGCGATACTGCAATTGCAGGTAAGCCTAAGTGGCGACCTTCGGTTGCAGCAGCAACAGTGCCTGAATAAAGCGTATCGTCGCCTAAATTGGCACCATGGTTAATACCAGCAACAACAAGGTCGGGTTTTTCATCAACTAACTGATTTACACCTAAATGTACACAATCTGTAGGTGTGCCATTAACCGACATAAAACCATTTTCAAGCGTTGTTGCGCGTAGCGGGTTCATTAATGTTAAAGAATTACTAGCACCACTACAGTTGCGATCAGGTGCAACAAGGGTTACATCTGCAATTTGTATAAGCGCCTGATATAAAACCGCAATGCCTTTGGCATTTACGCCATCATCGTTACTTAACAGTATCTTCATTTATGTCATTATCCTTTTCTTTGCGCTCTCGTGGACTTGCATCTGTGTAATCCACCAGCTCGCGTAATAATGCAGTTGCAAAACATCCTTTTGGCAAACCAAAACTCAGTTTTAAACTGGTTTCATCTATGGTCTCAACCGTTAAGTTTTGCGGAATTAAACGCAGCATCCTGCGCTCATTTTTAAGGCCTAACTCACCTAAGCCATCACACCATGTTTGATATGGTTCGAGCCATACTTTTTCTTGCTCGGTTAGGCCTTTTTCACTTTTACCCACCATAGGTGCCGACATCATAATATCGCCTGTGGCTAATCGCTCTATGTTTTCGTCGTTAATTGCATCTTCAAAAAATGCATTACTGCCGCTGAGCATAAATACTTCACGGTGCATTGTTTTAGCTAAACCATGTTCGGCTACACGTAAATTTACTATTTGATTAAATACATGAGAACGCGCTGCTGAAATAATAATACCGCGCAGTTTTTTATCGCGAATACGCTCACCGGCAAACATTTTTTCAGCCATTACTAAGTTATGGCCGCCATGTCCAAAACGCTGCTCGCCAAAATAGTTAGGTACACCTGCGCGTACAGCGTTAATACGGCATAAAATATCAAGCGGCTCAGTCACGTTACGAAGCGTAATAGTGAATTTATTACCCTTGTGGCAGCCCGTACGTAATTTACGATCGTGGCGCTGTTGCGACACAATAAAAATACTCTCACTATTTAAATCGCTAAAATCGATAGGCTTTTTAATCGGTACTTTCACACTAAACCACTGCGAGCACACACCGTGGCGATCTTTCATGCCAGCGTAACTTACGTCTCGAGGGGATACACCCGCACGCTGCGCAATTAGCTTAGCAACATATTGCGTATTTTCGCCTTTTTTAACCACCTGCAAACACACGTGTTCGCCACTACCAGTAAATTCTATACCAAGATCTTCATCAACCATAAAGTCTTCAGCAGTGGTTTTAAAATCAGCTTTAGAAAGCGGAGCACCGTATAAATAATTTAAATCGCTCATGCGTTTGTTGTACTCGCAAGCTCTTTACTCATAATAACCACTGCATGGCTCGAAATACCTTCCCTGCGCCCTTCAAAGCCTAGCTTTTCGGTTGTAGTGGCTTTAACGTTAATTTGCGAAAGGTCACAATTTAAATCGCTGGCTAAATTAGCGCGCATAGCTTGAATATGTGGCAGCATTTTTGGCGCCTGTGCAACAATAGTCACATCGCCATTGCCAATTACATAACCTTGCTCTTTAGCTAAGCTCACCACATGGCGAAGTAAAATACGGCTGTCGATATTTTCATACTCGCTTGCCGTATCTGGAAAGTGCTTACCAATATCACCCATTGCAAGCGAGCCTAAAATAGCATCGCATAATGCATGAATAGCAACATCACCATCTGAGTGCGCTAAAAAGCCCTGTGGGTAATCAATTTTTTCACCACAAATAGTTAACGGGCCTTCGCCGCCAAATTTATGTACGTCAAAACCATGGCCAATTCGTATCATAATGCACTCTCGTTTTGTTGTTTGTGTAGTAAAAACCCAGCCAAATCTAAATCCTCTGGCGTGGTTATTTTAATATTATCGCTGCGACCTGCTACAAGCTTTACCGGTTTACCTGCCCACTCAATTGCACTGGCTTCATCGGTAATAGTTACCCCACTTGCTAATGCGTTTTGAAGCGCACTTTTAAGCTCATTATATTTAAAAAACTGTGGGGTAAGTGCTTGCCATAAGTCGTCTCGTGGCACAGTTTGTTCGCTGTACTCGTGGCCACGTTTTATGGTGTCTTTTACTTTGCTAGCTAAAATACCGCCTTCATCAGCGCTTACGCATTCATCAATCAAACGTTCTATATCACTGATATTAACTAGCGGACGGGCAGCATCGTGCACCAATACCCATGTAGGCGGG
>NZ_AUTI01000407.1:23771-31075 GCF_000497995.1 Pseudoalteromonas sp. TB25 | reverse complement strand
CTGGCTCGCACAATGCGCTTATCAAGCAGTGGGAGTTCATCAAAATAAGGGTCGCTGTCGCTAAGAGCTACAACAATAGTACGTAATTGAGATAATTGGGAAAGTTTAGCTAAGGTGTGTTCTAAAATAGTTTTACCGGCTAATTGTATATATTGCTTAGGCGCATTGTGCTGCATTCTACTGCCAACACCCGCTGCAGGTACAATTGCTGCAATAGTCTGTTTATTTGTCATATTGTTTGCCCGGTAAAACACGAATAAATGTTTCGTCCGGTTTAATCATTCCCAATTCGTTGCGTGCACGCTCTTCAATGCCTTCTTGGCCAAGCTTTAAGTCTTCAATATCTGCTTTAAGTACTTTATTACGTTTAATGAGCTTTTCGTTAGTTACTTGATGCGACGCTACAGCACCTTTTAGCCGTGTGTAGTCTTGTAAACCATTATGACCAAACCATAATCTGTATTGCACAAACAGTGCTAAGCACAGTAAGCCAACTTGAAAAATACGCATTTAACACTCCTTATTTTAAATTCCAAATACCTTAGCTTTAATACGCTAAGGGGCGCTTTAAATTACGCCAATTAATACTACCCGCTAAAAGCATTTCGCGTAGAGATAAAACCCGTGGCATGCAACGCTTCGAAAATTGCCACTGGTGCCCACAACATGCCCCCGTTAAACTCACTTTACTTGGCTTTATTAACTGAGCATTTTGCTGCTCTAGCCCATTTCCTAAAAAATCAAACCAACCAAGCTCGTTACAATGCAGCTTATTTTCGCCTAACTGATCGATACTGTCTATTCTAAGACGCACCTGATCGTAGCCATTTAATATAACGGGCACTATAAGCCCCACTTTGGCATACGTTTGATAAAAAAGTTCATTAGCTTGAACATTCACATCGGGTGGGGTTGGTTTTTGCTTTTCAAGCCACGTACCATTTTGTGCGTCCAGCGTAAAAGGCGTGTCACCATTGGCAACTAACGTTGCAGCTCGCTCAATATAATAAGGTAGGCTTTTTAACTGGCGGCGCAGTTTATCGGCATTAGGCTCTGCAACTAATCGCTGAACCTCACGCTGATAAAACGCATTACACAATTGTGCATACAACACTTTTTGTGCATCAGTTTGCCAAATTTCAACTTGCTGCTGAGCACCAAGTGACTGATTTTTAGCGACCAAAAGCTGTACTCAAAAATATTTAGGTAAATGTTTTATAACACAGTATTGAATATTTTTTAAGCGCAGCGCACTAATTTAAGCACTTGGCTTTTCACCTAATTTTGCTTTGCCTGATTCTAAAAATTGCACAACCGTATTACGCTTTTTACCAATTAGTAAACTGCCATCAGCTAAAAACATAAAGTTTTGCCAATTGCGTTTAAATACATCAAATGTTGTTTCGATAATATTATCGCGTGCCATACAAAAATAAACAGTGGTGTTAGCTTCCCAATCTAAAAACGTTAAGATTGCTTCTGGAGGTTGCGCATCACCATTTTCCCACGCATCTTGCCAATCTACTTCTTGGCTAAAGCTTTTTTCTTGACCACACCAATCGGTGTCTTCAAAAAAATCAGGGTGATCAAACTCACGGCTTACCATGGTTGTCCAAAGTACGGCTGCGCGCTCGTCGCTCATAGGCTTTATTTTTGCTGCGTCTTCATCAGATACAGGTAAATCTTTGTGGCGAAAAACCCACGCCTTTTTGTAATCATCTAAAGAAATATAGTTCATAGTGTCGGCAAATTAGTTAACATTAAAAGTGCAAAGCCAAATTATACAAGAGATCAAAACATGACTACAGCAATAAAACCACTTTCCCTCAAACCAGGCTTATACCAACACTACAAAGGGCCGCAATACAAAGTTATTCACGTTGCCACCCATAGCGAAACCGAGGAACAGCTTGTTATTTATCAGGCTCTTTACGGTGAATTTGGTATTTGGGCACGTCCACTTAGTATGTTTAACGAAACTATAGAAAAAGACGGCAACACCATACCGCGTTTTGCCTATATTGGTGAAATAGATTAACTATGGCATCATGAATACATTCAATACTGCTCTGACCAGATAGAGGCTAACTCGTGCAATTTAATTCAACCGATAATTACATAGCTAGCAGCTCGCTTAAACAAGCTGTAAATGCTGCCATTATGCTCGAAAAACCACTTTTAATTAAAGGCGAACCCGGCACTGGTAAAACTATGCTGGCTGAAGAACTTGCTAAAAGTTTAGACACCACGCTTATTCAGTGGCATATAAAATCGACCACCAAAGCGCAGCAAGGCTTGTACGAGTACGATGCGGTTTCGCGCCTGCGCGACAGCCAATTAGGTGACGAGCGCGTACATAATATTAGTAACTACATTGTTAAAGGTAAGCTGTGGCAGGCATTTACGTATGCAGAGCTTAACGGCAAACGCCCAGTGCTTTTAATTGATGAAATAGACAAAGCCGACATAGAGTTCCCAAACGACTTACTACTTGAGCTTGATAAAATGGAGTTTCATGTTTACGAAACAGGTGAGCGCATTGTAGCCAAAGAGCGCCCTATTGTGATCATCACATCAAATAATGAAAAAGAATTACCGGACGCATTTTTACGCCGCTGCTTTTTTCACTATATCGATTTTCCTAGCAGCGACGAAATGCAGCAAATTATTGACGTACACTACCCTAACGTTAAACAGGATTTAGTACGCCAAGCACTCGAAGTGTTTTTTAACCTGCGCGAAGCTAACGGCCTTAAAAAGAAACCTTCCACCAGCGAATTACTCGACTGGTTAAAGCTCTTAATGGCTGAAGACATAGACGCTAAAACACTGCACGACAAAGCGCAAAAAGGCGGATTAATGCCAATGTTTGGCGCATTACTTAAAAATGAGCAAGATATAAGCCTAATCGAAAAATTAGCCTTTATGAGCCGCTAGGGCCTGTTGACCTTTGTGGATTAAAATTTGTTCTAACTAGGGACGATTTAATCGTGGCGCGAGGTTTGTAACCTAGTGGGCTAAGTAAAAGCCGAGCAACAAAGAGTTAATCGTCCCTAGGACGAACCTTCAGGCAGCGCGTGTTTGGTATTTATGCTGTGTTATCGCCTATTTATGGGGAATAACCACACTACATAGGCTCTGCCTTGCCTAAATACCAAACACACTGCTGCAAATTTAACCTCGAAAGATAAACAGGCCCAAACATGTTAATACAGTTTTTTTTCAAATTACGTGAATACCGTTTACCGGTGAGCCTTCGAGAACTACTCGATTTAATAAACGCCTTAAAAAAAGGCGTTATATTTGCCGACGTAGACGGCTTTTACCATTTAGCTCGCACCATAATGGTAAAAGATGAAACGCATTTTGATCGATTCGACAAAGCCTTTAGCGACTACTTTAGCGGTATTGCCGACCTTGATTTGCTCGAGAGCTTAAAGCAGCAACACAACTTACCTGAAGATTGGCTACGTAAAGAGTTTGAAAAAAACCTAAGCGATGAAGAAAAAGCCCAACTTAAAGCCATGGGCGGGCTCGACGAGCTTATGAAAACCTTAAAAGAGCGTTTAGAAGAGCAACAAAAACGCCACGCTGGCGGTAATAAATGGGTAGGTACTGGCGGCACATCACCTTTTGGTGCATACGGCTATAACCCAGAAGGTGTGCGTATAGGGCAAGACGGCAATCGTAACCGCCAAGCAGTAAAAGTGTGGGATAAACGAGAATACAAAAACCTCGACACCGACAGAGAAATTAGTTCGCGCACAGTTAAACTCGCCCTTAAAAAGTTACGTAAGTTTGCCCGCACAGGCGCAAGCGACACGCTTGATTTAAACGAGACTATTCGCGCTACTGCAAAACAAGGCGGCATGCTTGATGTAAAAATGGCACCCGAACGCCACAATGCAGTAAAAGTATTGATGCTGTTTGATATTGGCGGCTCAATGGATGACTACATCCACACCTGCGAAGAATTATTTAGCGCAGCCCACAGCGAATTTAAACACCTAGAGTTTTACTACTTTCATAACTGCTTATACGAGCACGTTTGGCAAGACAACGCGCGCCGACATACAAACGTGATTGACACCATGACGCTGATTAATAAATTTACCAGCGACTATAAAGTAATATTTGTTGGCGATGCCACTATGGGGCCTTACGAAATAGCCTACCCTGGCGGCTCGGTAGAACACTACAATGAAGAGCCCGGCAGTGCCTGGTTGCAACGTATAACAAACCACTTTGATAAAGTCGCCTGGCTCAACCCACAACCCGTTGAACACTGGCCTTACTATCAATCAATTGGCTTTATAAAAGAGCTAATGAACAACCGCATGTATGCCCTTAGTTTAGATGGGATAAGTAGAGCGATAAAAGAGCTGAGTTAAAGTGAATAATAGAAATAGATTAAAATTAGTTTTGTTTGCATCACTTATAATAAATATGGTTTTTATTACTATCTTTATAAGTGACTCTAAAAAAAATGAAAGCATTTATTTATTAGCAAGCAATGTTGAAGCTAAATGTTTGAATGATTGGAAATCACAAGACTCTGGGGTGCCTTTTGTTACCTCTCATCAAATTTTAGGACCAGATCCCTTTACTGAATATAACCTTTTAGAGCTGGGAGGTTATGATCAGTCAACATCTTTCACATACGAATTCTCAGCATGTTTTAAAGATAAATTTTCTACAGTAAGAACAATTGCAGAGATGAAATATGCTATTGATTTCATGAGTAAGCAATCAAAAAATGTTGGATTTTATAAATTACCAAATTCTGATGAAATTGTTGTTTACTCAAATGAGTAACAACTAGGCTAGATTAGCAAAAGTCATAACTCGTTGAGCATTGGCTGTACTATCAATTATTTATGAAGTAGCTGATAGATAAATCGATAAAAAACTGCGTCAATTATTAAATATGTACATTAAAAGAACTATTATTCCAATTAATATATAACCCTTTATTCTATCAACTTTACGTGCTCGACCTGTTCTTGATGTTGGAATACCTGTTGCTTTTGCAACTTTCCTTTTAAAATTTGCTTTCGGTCTTTTTAATGGATTCATTATTAATTTCCATTTTATTTAAATTAAGTAACGCCTACATACCTATAAAACGTCGATATACTTATTCGTTACCAATTTCATAATACTTCCCTACTGTACAGTTTGCAGGCCTTGTATTGTTCCAAACTGAAATCAATGCCTTCTTTGCGTTCATTTCATTAAACCAATATTCAACTTTTCTTTTTTGTTTGCTTGCTAAGCTACCCTCAATTAATTCACAATTATCAAGCCTAAAAGAAGCTTTCGAGTCTGAGGTAATAACGTGAAAATGTGGTGGAGGGTGTTCGTTAGAATAAATCTCTATTTTAAGACCATCAACCCTTTTAACTAATTGCTTTATTTCAGTTAAAACAGGTCCATCGGAATCTATATCATCACTAACTAGAGTCTGTGAAGACAACAAAGAATGAAGGTGCTCGGTTAGCTCATCTAACGACTCAAACTGTTCAGGCGAATCCTCATAGAACCACTTAGTTCCTTTAAATGACATAAATATTCCTGTGTTAAAATTTAATTTAAGGCTCTAAACGAAGACTAATTATATTTCTTATTATTCAAAGCCCTTTACTCATAAACAAGCTGTACGGATCTAGCTCATAATAACCAAATGGTTCGCACTCTTTAAAACCAAATTGAGTGTAAAGCTTTTGTGCGGGTAAAAATGCTTCAGCAGTGCCGGTCTCTAAACTTAGCTTTTTATAACCACGAAGTGTTGCTTGCTCAATAATATGGGTGAGTAACTTAGCGGCTATGCCTTGGCGTAAATAGCTGCTTGATGTGCGCATTGATTTAATTTCGCCATGAGTGGCACTGAGCGCTTTTAATGCGCTAACACCCGCTAAATTATTATCAATCCATAAGCTATAAAAAGTTATATCGGGCTGAGTGAGTTTGCTCACATCTAGTGCATGTACGCTCTCAACGGGTGAGTGTTTTAGCATATCGTTATGGTGTGCTTGTAGTAGCTCTATAACGTGTGGGTTTGAAAGCTCACCTGTTCTAATATCCATTTATACCTCATTTAAACTTTAAGCTTTAGGGCTTTAATTAAAACCCTAAAGTAAGTGGCTCTATTTAGGCTGCTAGTTTCCATACTACAAACGCAACAGCAAAGCCTACTAAATACACTAGCCCTAACCACGTTAAACTACGTAATAGCACGCTGTGTTTTATAGCAGGCTCTGAGCGCACAAGGCTAAAGTTAAGCCATGCAAAAACAGGCGTTGTTACAAATGAAAGTGTCATTGCAAAGGTAAGCATGGGGCCAAGGGCTGATTTAAAAAATAAAATAACGGCCATACCGGCAAGGGCTTGTAGTATTAACCAAATATTTAAGCTGTGTTTTGATTGCCCAAAGCCAAGTAGTTTATGGGATTCGTTAAGCGTACGGGCGTAGCCATCAAGCACGGTAAGTGTAGTGCCAAACATACATAAAAAAGCGATTGCTGATACAAGCGGCCTTGCCCACTCGCCTATTGTGAGTGCGTACATATCTATAAGCTGCTTGGCAAACGCGACACCGCCGAGTTCTATACTACTGGTTTGGCCGTATTGCACTAATACACCTAAACTAAAAAATACCAAGGCTAAGCCAGCTGTAAGCCAGTAACCTACGTTAAAATCGAACAAGCCTTGGCTTTTAGAAACTGTTTGCTGGGCTTGTTTTTCTTTTAGCCATAAAGAACTTAATGCAGATATTTCGATAGGGGCTGGCATCCAGCCCATTAAAGCCACCATAAAGCTAAGCATGGCAAGTTCATAAGGTGAAGGTCCCACATAATCAGCAGGTGCCATTGGGCCGTTACTAAATGCAATGGCAAGGGCAATCAAAGTAGCGAGCGTAAGCAGCCCCATAATGCCTTTGGCAACGTTATCTAGCGCTTTAAAGTGTCCAAGTAGCAATATAACTAAACATACACCCAGTAGCATCCAACAAAGCAAGGTTACTTCAATAACCACGGGCAGCGCGTAATGTAGTAAGCTTGCGGTAAGCAGTAATACGCCGGCGGTATTAACAACAGCGGCAACAATGTTTAAGCCAATAAAACTGTAAAAATAAAACGGGCCTTTGCTTTTGTAGCCCTCCACTAGGCTATTTTTAGTGGCGAGTGTGTATTCCATACCAAAGCGAAAAAATGGATATTTTAAAACATTAACAACGAGGATTAGCCAAAATAGTTGCCAGCCAAATATTGCTCCAGCTTGCGTAGAGGCAACTAGGTGAGATC
>NZ_AUTI01000407.1:0-23763 GCF_000497995.1 Pseudoalteromonas sp. TB25 | reverse complement strand
CGGCTGTTGCCATGAGTATTCCAGGCCCAAGCGCACCTAGTCGAGACTTCCATACTGCTTTTGTTGTGTGCATTAATTTCTCAAAATATGTGTGTTGTGTGTTCTTTTTATTAATTTTTTTAATTAATAAACTGCAAGAACGCATAACTTACCTAAATTACAGGCAATAAAAAAGAGCCATACGGCTCTTTTTTACAATACTTTGGAACTAAATTTTATTTAAGATCCATCTCTTGGATGATCTCGTGTGCGATTTCAGGTGTAGTGCTAACAGGCTTTTCGTGTAAGTTTGCTTTTATCTGCCCTTTTCGATGTTTTAGTGCCGCATCGAGTTTTTTAGCTGCGCTTGCAATGGCTGGGTACATAACTTCGTTTTCCCCTTTTACCGATATGCGCGTGCCTTCGTAATTAGTGCTAATTTCAGCTTGGATTTTATGATGCTCTTTAGACAAAATAATATCGAGTGCAATAAGCGATGGAAAGTGGCTCTCGATTTTTGAAAATTTTTCGTTGATGTGCTCTCTAATAGAGTCAGTAACTTCAACATGGTGACCAGAAAGATTAATTTTCATAGGGTATCCTTTTATTTGTTACCTCATAAATAGTATTGGGGGCTATTTAGATTAACACAAGGAAAAAAGAGAGATATTTGAGGTTTATTTGCGGTTTTTGGTGATTTAAATCATGCGTTGTGCAAAGTTTATGCAAAGCCCATAGTGCATGGGCTTTCAGACGTCTACTTAACTTAAACTAAGATTGGTTAATCTGTGTACGAACAACAGTAGTCAGCAAAATCAGATACTTTTACTTTAAAGCTTACATTTGCATCAACATTAAACGATTCACCCGCGTTAAATGTTTTCCACTCACTTGCACCTGGTAATAAAATATCCCATTGGCCAGCTAAAAGCTCCATGCACTCTTTTTGGTTTGTATCAAAAACAAACTCACCAGGTTGCATAAAGCCTAACGTTTTCGCTTCGCCATCACCTAAAATAACGGTACGGCTCGACACTTTTCCGTCAAAATATACATTGGCTTTTTTTACTACACTTACGTTATCGAACTTTGGCATTTTTAGCTCCTGCTATTAATTTAAGATTTTTATTTATAAATTTTATCGCACTACCTTGCCTGATAGCTTACTTTCTTGCAAGGAAAGCTGCATTGATCAAGGTGAAGTTGCTTCATGTAAGGGCATAAAAAAACCCGCAACATGTGCGGGTTTTTCAATTACTTACTTTATTTAATCAAAGCGATTAAAAAAGCTCGTTTGCTTTGCTTACAATGTTTGCCACTGTAAAACCAAAGTGCTCAAACAGCTCACCAGCAGGTGCTGACTCACCAAAGGTAGTCATACCTACTACTGCGCCATTTAGACCTACGTACTTGTACCAGTAGTCAGCAATACCTGCTTCTACTGCTACGCGGCGTGAAACAGATGCCGGTAATACGCTTTCTTTGTACTCTGCGCTTTGATCTTCAAAGGCATCAGTACATGGCATAGAAACAACACGTACCTTTTTACCTTGGCTGCGTAGCTCAGTTGCTGAATCTTGTGCTAGTTGCACTTCAGAACCCGTTGCAATGAAAATAATCTCAGGGTTGCCGTCACAGCTAAGGATGTAACCACCCTTTTTAACGTCTGCTAATTGCTGTGCGTCACGCGCTTGTTGCTCAAGACCTTGGCGAGTAAAGATTAGCGATGTAGGGCCGTCTTTACGCTCAATAGCTTGTTGCCATGCAATTGCCGACTCAACTTGGTCACATGGGCGCCAGTTGTATAAGTTAGGCGTTAAACGCATGCTTGCAATTTGCTCTACTGGTTGGTGAGTTGGACCATCTTCACCTAAACCGATTGAATCGTGCGTGTATACAAAAATGCTTGGTTGCTTCATTAATGCAGCCATACGTACGGCATTTTTTGCATATTCAACAAACATTAAGAACGTAGCACCGTAAGGAATAAAGCCTTTATGAAGGGCAATACCATTCATAATTGCCGACATACCAAACTCACGTACACCGTAGTAAATGTAGTTACCGCTTGCATCGTCGTGTGTTAAACCTTTAGAGCCATCCCAAATTGTTAAGTTTGAGCCTGCTAAATCGGCTGAGCCACCCATAAATTCTGGTAATAACGGACCAAATGCGTTTAATGCATTTTGCGATGCTTTACGAGACGCTGGGTTTGCAGGGTTTGCTTGTAATTGCTCAATGTACGCTTGAGATTTTTCAGCCCAATCGCCAGGCAGTTCGTTATTAATACGACGCTTATATTCAGCTGCAAGCTCTGGGTATGCTTTTGCGTATGCTGCAAATTTTTCGTCCCAGCTTGATTCAAGCTGTTGACCTTTTTCTTTGCTATCCCATTGTGCGTAAATATCATCAGGAATTTCGAACGCATCGCCAGTCCAACCTAAGAATTCGCGAGACGCTTTTATTTCGTCATCACCTAGTGGTGCACCGTGACAATCGTGGCTACCAGATTTATTAGGTGAGCCGTAACCAATAATTGTTTTACAACAAATTAGTGATGGTTTATCGGTAACACTTTTAGCTTCTGCAATTGCAGCACTTATAGCATCGCTGTCGTGGCCATCAACACCACTAATTACATGCCAACCGTATGCTTTAAAGCGAGCTGGCGTGTCATCTGTAAACCAACCTTCTACTTCACCATCGATTGAAATGCCGTTGTCATCCCAAAATGCAACAAGTTTACCCAGACCTAATGTGCCTGCAAGTGAACCAGCTTCATGAGAAATACCTTCCATAAGGCAGCCATCGCCCATAAATGCATAGGTAAAGTGATCAACAATATCGTGACCTTCACGGTTAAACTGCGCAGCTAGCGCTTTTTCAGCAATTGCCATACCTACGGCATTTGTGATCCCTTGACCTAATGGACCCGTAGTAGTTTCGATTCCTGGTGCATAGCCATATTCAGGGTGACCTGGTGTTTTAGAATGCATTTGACGGAAGTTTTTAATTTCGTCCAGTGGTAAGTCGTAACCACTTAGATGCAATAGAGAATAGATAAGCATTGAACCGTGGCCGTTTGAAAGAATAAATCTGTCACGGTCAGCCCACTCTGGATTTGTTGGGTTGTGTTTTAGATAATCGCGCCATAATACTTCTGCGATATCAGCCATGCCCATAGGGGCTCCAGGGTGACCAGATTTGGCCTTTTGTACTGCGTCCATTGACAAGACGCGAATAGCATTTGCAAGTTCTTTGCGAGATGGCATGAATTCTCCTACCTTTATGTGTATTTGCGCGGGTATTTATGTGTTTGTTTATGCACCCAAGTAACTTGGGTTTGTTTATATCGACCATTCTTACTTATTGTGGGGGCTGTGTGCAATTAAAAACCCTATAAAAGTGAGGCATTATGAATATTTTTTAAGACCAAAAAGTTATTAGTAATTTTATTTAGACGTCTAGGCGTAAAAACACTATGCAAGGTGTTTTGTTTTCGATAAAATACGCCCCTTAATTTTTTAGCGCTAATACCGACGTTTGTGAAGCGCAATATTTGTGAGCAGAAATACAATGGCAAAACATTTATTTACTTCTGAATCAGTTTCTGAAGGTCATCCGGATAAAATCGCCGATCAAATCTCTGATGCGGTACTTGATGCTATCCTAGAGCAAGACTCTCATGCCCGTGTTGCGTGCGAAACTTACGTAAAAACAGGTATGGTTATGGTTGGTGGTGAAATCACTACTAGCGCATGGGTTGATATTGAAGAAATTACACGTAAAACAGTACGTGAAATTGGCTACACGCATTCAGACATGGGTTTCGATGCAGATTCATGTGCAATTTTAAACACTATTGGTAAACAGTCTCCTGACATTAACCAAGGTGTTGACCGTACTAGCCCAGAAGAACAAGGTGCTGGCGACCAAGGTCTTATGTTTGGTTACGCATGTAACGAAACAGAAGTACTAATGCCTGCGCCAATTACTTACTCACACCGTTTAGTACAGCGCCAAGCGCAAGTACGTAAAAGCGGCGAGCTTAACTGGTTACGTCCAGATGCAAAATCTCAAGTTACTTTTGCATACGAAAATGGTAAGCCAGTAGGTATTGATGCAGTAGTACTATCTACTCAGCACAGCGAAGACATTTCGCAAAAAGATTTAGTAGAAGCGGTGATGGAGACTATCATCAAGCCGGTACTTCCTGCAGAGCTTATTACAAGCGCGACTAAATTTTTCATTAACCCAACGGGTCGCTTTGTAATTGGCGGACCAATGGGCGATTGCGGTTTAACAGGTCGTAAAATCATCGTTGATACATACGGTGGTATGGCTCGTCACGGTGGTGGTGCTTTCTCTGGTAAAGATCCATCAAAAGTTGACCGCTCAGCTGCATACGCTGCACGTTACGTTGCTAAAAACGTAGTTGCGGCTGGCCTTGCTGATAAATGTGAATTACAAGTTTCTTACGCAATCGGTGTTGCAGAGCCTACATCTATCAGCGTTGAAACGTTTGGTACAAGCAAGTTAGAAGAAAGCCGTTTAATCGAGCTTATTCGTGAACACTTTGACCTGCGCCCTTACGGCTTAATTCAAATGCTTGATTTAGAGCGCCCTATCTACCTTCCTACAGCGGCTTACGGCCACTTTGGTCGTGACGAATTCCCTTGGGAACGTACAGATAAAGCTGATGCACTTCGTGCAGCTGCTGGCCTTTAAGCTAAAAGTGTTGAAGTAAATTAAAAACGGCCCTTAATAGGGCCGTTTTTGTATCTAAAACTTATCAGTTACATTGTTTGTAGTACGTCTACAAAATAACTATAAAATCAACCTCGAATTCTTTTGTACTTTAGGTATATACTCATTTCATTATAAAAGCTTTAGGGATAGTTAAATGGCCGATAACTTTCGCGTTATATTTGCAGGACTTGCCGATAACGTTGACATAAAAACAGCGTGCGCAAACTTAGCTGCAAAATTAAAAACGTCAGATGAAAAAGTAGCTCTTTTTTTTAAAGGTAAGCCGCTGTTTGCGCCAAGCGATAAAGACAAAGCGTTAAAACAGACTAAGTTATTAGCAAGCCTAGGTATTAAAAGTAAGCTGCAAGCTGTTTCAAATGCGATTCAAAATAGCTCCCCCGCAGCTGCAAATAACAACCAACGTGATGAACGTATTTTTGATGCACTTGATTACATCACTAGCAGCTTAATACGCCTTGAAGAAAAGCTAGATGAGCTAGAGCAACGCCTTCCTGAAGCTCAATTAAATACACCAGACGAAAGTGTAGACGAATGGCAAAATGACGACCTAATGCTAGATGAGGATTTAGCTACTCCTAAAAAACGCAGTAACTTACTTTTATATTCATTGATTGCAACTGCCACCATTTTGCTAGTCGTACTGGCTGTTTTTTTAATTTTTCCCGATTTATTCTCTTTTTAAAAATGGCTAATTAGTTTAATGAGCAATAAACGCGCACAAATAAGAGCTGAAATTCGTAACACCCGTAAAAACTTGTCAAATAATCAGCAAATAATTGCTGCGCAATCGCTAAAAATGAATTTTATTCAACACTTAAAAAGCGAAAATACAACGAATTCAAAGCATATTGCCATTTATTTAAGTAACGACGGAGAACTAGACACTTCATTGTTAATTAAAGAATTATGGAACTTAAACCATGCTGTTTATCTACCTATAATACACCCATTCAATGGCGCTAATTTACTATTTCAGCGCTATGAGAAAAACTCACCCATGAGGGCAAATCGCTATGGTATCTTGGAGCCTAAGCTGAACTGCTCTCAAATATGCCCATTACCAGCGCTTGATTACCTCCTTATGCCATTAGTGGCATTTGATAAACAAGGTAATCGCCTAGGAATGGGAGGTGGGTTTTACGACCGGACATTGGCGCGTTTACACGAACAAAATTGGCAAAAACCACAACTAATTGGCCTTGCACATGAATGCCAAAAAGCTGATGCTCTACCAATCGAGTCATGGGACGTACCACTTGAAACCATTATCACCCCAGATAAAACATACTGTTGGTAACATTTAATTTTGGTTACTAACCGCATATTTCTGACATACATGAGCACAAAGCAATGACACAAGACGAATTAAAAAAAGCAGCTGCTTGGGCAGCACTCGAGTTTGTAAAAGAAAACACTATTGTAGGTGTCGGTACAGGCTCTACTGTTAATCACTTTATTGATGCCCTTGGCTCAGTAAAGGACACTATTGTAGGCGCTGTATCAAGCTCAGAAGCGTCAACTGCACGTTTGGAAGCGTTAGGTATTGAAGTGTTTGAACTTAATAACGTTGATGCTTTAGATGTATACGTTGACGGCGCTGACGAAATAAACGCTCAAAACGAAATGATTAAAGGCGGCGGCGCAGCGCTAACACGTGAAAAAATAGTAGCAGCAGTTGCAAAACAGTTTGTGTGTATTGTTGATGACACAAAGCTGGTAGATACATTGGGCGACTTCCCGCTTCCGGTAGAAGTTATTCCAATGGCGCGCAGCTACGTTGCACGAGAATTATTAAAACTTGGTGGTGACCCTGTTTATCGCCAAGGCGTAGTTACCGATAATGGTAACGTTATATTAGATGTATTTAACTTAAAAATTACCAATGCCAAACAACTTGAAACACAAATCAATTCAATTGTTGGCGTAGTTACCAACGGCCTATTTGCGATGCGAGGTGCTGATAAAGTGATTATCGGTACCAAAAATGGGCCACAAATTAAATAGGATGAGGTTATGAGTAAGGTATCGTTAGCAAAAGACAAAATTAAAATTCTCTTGCTTGAAGGTGTTCACCAAAGCGCTGTTGAAACGCTAAAACGTAACGGTTACAGCAATATCGACTACGTTAAAACATCCTTACCTGAGGACGAGCTTAAAGAGCGCATTAAAGATGTTCACTTTGTAGGACTTCGTTCTCGTACTCATATTAACCAAGCTGTATTAGACTCAGCTGAAAAGCTAGTTGCTATTGGTTGTTTTTGTATTGGTACAAACCAAGTTGATTTAGATGCAGCACGCGAACGTGGTATTGCTGTATTTAACGCTCCATTTTCTAATACTCGTTCAGTTGCTGAACTTGTACTTGGCGAAATTCTACTTTTATTACGTGGTATTCCAGAGCGTAATGCAGCGGCTCATCGTGGTGGCTGGTTAAAAACAGCAAATGGTTCGTTTGAAGCACGTGGTAAAACATTAGGTATTATTGGCTACGGTCACATTGGTACTCAGCTAGGTATTATGGCTGAAAATATCGGTATGAACGTGGAGTTTTACGATATCGAAGATAAGTTATCACTGGGCAATGCAACACAAGTTCATAACCTTACTCAGCTGTTACAACGCTCTGATATTATTAGCTTACATGTACCAGAAACACCGCAAACTAAAAACCTTATTGGTACAGCAGAACTTGCAGTTATGAAGCAGGGGTCTATTTTGATCAATGCATCACGCGGAACTGTTGTTGATATTGATGCTCTTGCAGAAGCGCTTACAGAGAAAAAACTAAGTGGTGCAGCAATCGATGTGTTCCCTACTGAGCCAAAATCTAACGATGAAGAATTTGTATCGCCACTGCGCCAATTCGACAATGTTATTTTAACGCCGCACATTGGTGGTTCTACACAAGAAGCGCAAGAAAACATTGGTATTGAAGTAGCGGGTAAATTGGCTAAATATTCAGATAATGGCTCAACTATTACTGCGGTTAACTTCCCTGAAGTATCGCTACCTGAGCTTGCTAATCGTAGTCGTTTATTACACGTACACCACAACCGCCCAGGTGTACTAACGCAAATTAACCAAGCGTTTGCACAGCACGGTATTAATATTGCTGCGCAATACCTACAAACAGACGCATCTATTGGTTATGTAGTTATTGATGTTGATACAGATCAATCTGAAGTAGCACTTAAAGAACTGAGCGCTGTTGAGGGTACAATTAGAGCACGTATTTTACATTAACCATTCTTTGATATTAAAAAAGGGTCCTTATGGACCCTTTTTTGTATTTAGATTACATATACTTTCTCAAGTATTTTTTGAATACCGGATCTGTTGCAGCCAACTCTTTTTGCTCAGCTAATATCTCTTTTAAAATAGCGCCTGAGGTAAGCGGGTTAGCAAGAACCACTCTAAATACAACCGTTGGTTGATTGTCGTATTTAGAAGGCGTTAAGCGTGTACGTGATACAAATGAGCGACCAGACTCGCGTTGACGCTTTTGCATACTGGCAGTAAAACGGTTCAGTGAAGCAAAAATATCTAACCGAGTTGCAGCATCTGCATCGGCTATTGCTTGTTTAATTTGCTTAGGTACATAACGATACGTTAATAAGCACAACTCAGGCTCCGAAATAAGCTCAAAGTCTTCATCAGCCTTAATTAAATCAGCAAAGTAATGTGCTTTTTTGATGCTTCGATCAATCAGCATTTCGTAACCTTTACGACCAATAACACGTAAGCAAGCATGTACTAACATTGCCATACCAGGTCGGCTGCCTTCAAGCGTGTGGCTACCTAAGTCTTTTGAACCTTTACGTAATATGTACTCAGCGTGATGTTCTATTGCATCAGTTGCAGCGGGGTCTTTAAATAAAACTAAACCCGCTCCCATTGGTACATACATTTGTTTATGTGCATCGATGGTAATTGAATCTGCTCGCTCAATCCCTTTTAGTAAAGGACGGTGCGTACTCGATAAAAGGGTCGCTCCCCCCCATGCTGCATCTACATGAAAATGGCAGTTAATGTCTTGTGCTAAGTCGGCCATTTCATCAAGTGGGTCAATATTACCGGTCTCGGTTGTTCCCGCGACCCCAATAATCGCCATTACTTTAATGCCTTGCGCTTCAAGCTCACGTGCTTTTTCACGCATCGCTCCTACATCAACTTTATTATTTTCACAGGTTTTAATACCAATTAAGTTATCGCGACCAATGCCGAGTAAATCAACCGATTTACCTAATGAGTAATGTCCGCGTTCTGATATTAATACTGCTAAACCTTTATAACCGTAATGCAGCATACCAGCAATTAAGCCTTGTGCACCTATGCCTCTAAAATCGCCATCAGGTTTTAATAAGCGGTTTCGCGCAATCCAAAGCGCAGTAATATTAGCAACCGTACCACCAGAGCAAAATGCACCTAATGAGGTTTTAGCACTGTGCATCCATTTAGAATAAAATGAGTCTTCTTGCCCATAAGCTAAATGATGCATCATCCCAAGCACTTGACGCTCAAGAGGCGTAAACGCTTTAGATGTTTCTATTTTTACTAGATTTTGATTTAGCCCTACCATCAATTTTGACAGCGGTAATAAAAAGTGCGGCAAGGCAGAGGTCATGTGACCAATAAAACTAGGCGCAGCTGTATGCACAGAATGTGCAACAAGTTGCTCCATTATGTCTTGGGCATAAGCAGAGACAAACGTTGGATCTTCTGGGATCACTGCCGATTGAAAATCTTTTTCTATTTCATGTAATGGTTTTTCAATTGCCGCTATATTTTCGTTTAGAAAACCTGCTAAATTACTCGAAATTTCAAGCTCGATTTTGCTTAAAGTTGAGTCTGGCGCTTCAGGTACAGTAAATATACGCTTAAGGCTTTCTTTAGAGGCGACGGCACAACGCTTTTGATCCATCTTAATACCTAGTGTGTGTGTAGCTAAAACACGCGCTTACCCATCAAAAACGCCTACTTATTAGGACATTTGGAGCAATCGTGTTTCTTTAAAAATTGCGCTAACTTTACTGCAATATAACTAAAATGTCTCGTTTAAACCTATAAAAGCAATCAAAGCGATGACAAAAAAATGATAATTTAGGGTCTATTTATCTTTCAAGGTTAAATTTGCAGCAGCCTGTTTGGTATTTAGGCAAGGCAGCGCCTATGTAGTGTGGTTATTCCCCATAAATAGGCGATAACGTAGCATTAATGCCAAACAGGCGCTGCCCAAAGGGTTCTGCCTAGGGTCTATTTACTCTTTGTTGCTCGGTTTTTACTTAGACCACTAGGTTACAAATCTAGCGCCGCGATTAAATCGCCCCTAGTTTGAACAAATTATAATCCGCAAAGATAAACAAACCCTAATTAAAACTCTACCAAACCTAATTATTTATTGGGCATTTACTTATTTTGGGTATAATAAATTTGATAACAAAAAAGGGACACATATGCCAGAAGGAAGAGTCAAAGTTAGTTGGATAGTGGCAGGCTTTAGCTTGTTTTTAATAAGCTTGCTAACCTACGTTTACTACACTTACCAAACCACGCGTGCTGAAATAATGCAGTCGGTTGATAATCGCTTACTTAATGCCGCCACCAGCGTTAAACATATTTTAGGTGACGATTATTTAAGTGCGGTTAATCAAGGCGATAATATAAGTTTTTCTTACTATCAAGATAAAAGTAAACAACTCTCTGAGTTTGCTCAAGCACTTGATATTGCTTATGTCTATTCAATGATTTTAAAAGACGGTAAGGTGCTTTTTAGCTCATCAAGCTACACGCAAGACGATCAGAATAATGGCAAGGTAACTCAATTTTTAGATCTCTACCCTGAAGCTACCGATGCAAATATAAGTGCTTTTTATTCAACAGAGCCAGTATTTGAAATATCGAGCGATCAGTGGGGCCACTTTAAAACAATTTTTATTCCTTACGTTGACCCAATCAACGGCAATACCTATTTAACGGGTGCCGATATAACTATTTATGATTTAAACGAGAAACTTAAAGAAAGCGTATCAAAAGCAGCTGCAATGGCTAGCTTCTTCTTTTTTATCGCGATACTCNCTCGTTGCCGCCATATATATTTATTTACTAAAACGGTCTTTAGCAACTGACTCAAGTACTGGTTTTTCAAATCATATTGCACTTGAGTACTTTATTAAAAAAAGTAATGCTCATCACATGCAATTAGCCGTTATTTGGGTTAATGAAATAGAAGATATAAACAGTTTTTATGGCACTGAAGTGGGTGACAAGGTAATGAAAAACTTACTTATTCACTTTAAACTTAGAAGCTCTACGCATTGCCATATATACAGACTAGCAACAAATAAAATAGTATTACTCGCGCCTAAGGAAATGAGTAATGACGAATTTACCGACCTCGTAAAAACATATAACTTTAATACACCGGTATTAACTGACCCTTTTATCTACATAACCCTATGTGCAGGTATTGCCAGTGGTAATAAATCGCTACTACTTGAAAACGCTCATATAGCAGCGCTGCAAGCTAAACAAGGCAGGCATAGTGTAGTTAACTACTCAAAAGCGCTACACGATGTAAAAACGCAATATCAATACAATGTAGAAATGGCTAAAGAAGTGCGAGAAGCGTTTGATAACAATCGTATAGTGCCTTACTTTCAACCCATTATTGACACAAATACCAATAAGGTCGTTCAATACGAATGTTTAGCTCGAATGGTAACAGCACAAGGGGAAGTATTGAAACCTGATGCATTTTTAAATGTTGTTACCCGCTCAAGAATGGACGGAATACTTACCCGTACTATATTTTCACAATGTGTTAGTCGCTTTAGAAAAACCGATATTTGCTGGAGTTTAAATATAACAGCACAAGATATGCTCGACCCTAATTTAAGTGAGTTTATTGCGGACGAACTTAAGCGCTACCCGCATCCTGGTAATATCACATTAGAGCTTTTAGAAACCCAAGCTATTGCCAACTTCTCTGAAGTAAAAGCATTTATTGGAATGGTTAAAACAAAAGGCGTTAAGGTTATTATTGATGACTTTGGTAGTGGTTATTCAAATATATCAAACGTACTTAAGCTTGAAGTAGATGGTATTAAATTAGATGGCGCACTAATAAAGCAAATAGTGAATGACAAAGATATCTACTTGTTTATTGAGCATATAGCCAGCTTTGCTAATCAACTTGGTTTACAATTAATGGCAGAATCGGTAGAAAATACAACCATAGTAACCGCACTTAAAAAGGCGAATGTGACACTAATGCAAGGCAACTATTTTGCCCACCCAGTGCCACATGTTAATACGGTTACAGAAGAATTAGCACTTTGACTTACTTTAACCAGGGCGTGTTGATCTTTGTGGATTGAAATTTGTTCAATCTAGGGGCGATTAAATCGCGGCGCGAGGTTTGTAACCTAGTGGGCTAAGTAAAAACTGAGCAACAAAGAGTTAATCGTCCCTAGAAAGAACCCAAAGGGCAGCACATGTTTGGTCTTTATGCTGCGTTATCGCCTATTTATGGGGAATAACCACACTACATAGGCTCCGCCTTGCCTAAAAACCAAACATGCTGCTGCAAAATCAATCACGAAAGGTCAACACGCCCTAGGTAAGTTTATAACGAGTCGGTGGCTTTGCTGGCCACTGGCCCAGTATTTACGCTCAAAAGGCGTAATTGCATCGTCTGACTCATAAAGTGTTACATCGCAAGGGTTGCCTGTTAATTCAAGCGCCCGAGCAAACTCCTTAACGTAAATATCCCAATTGCTGCGCACTTCTAATTTTCCACCTAACTTAACGATAAATGGAAAAATAGCTGCGCCATGCCAGCGCCTACGAATATGCTTAGATTTAGGCCACGGGTTTGGATACAACAAATAATGGTGCGTAGGTTGCCAATTGGCGGCTACCGCTAAACGCCAAAAGTCATTTAAATCTGCTTGCACTAAGATGTACTGACCACTGTCGGTTTGCTTATATTCAACATCATGCTTATCTAATCGGTGCGAAGATTTATCAATTCCAACTATAAGTGCATCAGGGTGGCGCTTAGCTAAGTTAGCTGAGCTTTCACCCACGCCACAACACGAGTCCAAAATAAGCGGGCCACTAAAGGCTTGTACTTTAGCATTAACCTCGTCAAATGCAGTTTGCGTATGCGCTGCTATTGGCTTTTTAAATTCAGCATCTAAGTGCTTATTTACTATTTCATCAAGCTTTTCGTGAATACCCGCTTGATTAGATACAATACTACGTGAATTTGCATCACTCATTAGTGTCTTAGCCCCACACCTTTTTTAATTAAAGTTAGCGCTAAAGTAAATAACACCGTAATAAACACCAAAATAACACCTAGCGCTACACTTAAATCAACATCCGACACACCTAAAAAGCCATAGCGAAATGCATTTACCATGTAAATAATAGGATTTATTTGCGATACGTTTTGCCAAAATTCTGGCAATAACGTTATTGAATAAAATACACCGCCTAAGTAAGTTAATGGCGTTAGTATAAAGGTGGGAATAATGCTTATATCGTCAAAGCTATTTGCGTAAATTGCATTAATTAAACCACCTAAAGCAAACACAGCTGAGGTTAAAATAACGGTCGCCATAATTACAAAAATATTATGAATTTGAATATCAACAAATAACAACGATACACAAGTAACTATAAAGCCCACCATAATACCGCGCGTCATACCGCCGCCCATATAACCCAGTACAATGATGTAATTAGGCACAGGTGCAACTAAAAGCTCTTCAATGCTTTTTTGAAATTTTGTTGAATAAAAACTAGAGGCTACGTTGGAATAGGAATTAGTAATAACCGACATCATTATAAGGCCAGGTACAATAAACTCCATATAACTAAAGCCGCCCATATCACCAATACGTGAACCAATTAAGTTACCAAAAATAACAAAATATAAGCTCATCGTAATTGCTGGCGGCACTAAGGTTTGCACCCAGATACGTAAAAAACGAATACACTCTTTAATCCATAAACTCTTTAAGGCTACGCCATATTTAAACATTTATTCGCCCCGCCCTTGCTCTAATAATCCTACAAATAACTCTTCTAGTCTGTTTGCTTTATTTCGCATACTCAATACTGTATTTCCTTGGGTTGTTAATGCGCTAAATACCGCATTTAAGCCCTGTGATTTAGCGACTTCTACTTCAACAGTATGATCGTCCGTCATCGTGAACTTATAACCTTCAAGCGTGACAGGGTTTGCTGGCATTTTTAAATCTAAAATAAAGGTTTCTTTATCAAGTTTTGCAAGCAGTGCTTTAATGGTGGTGTTTTCAACAATTCGACCAGAATCAATAATCGCTATGTTTTTACACAGTAACTCAGCTTCTTCAAGGTAGTGTGTGGTCAAAATAATAGTAACGCCTTGCTCATTTATTTGGCGTAAAAAATCCCACATTGAACGACGAAGCTCTATGTCTACACCCGCTGTTGGCTCATCAAGTATAAGTAATTTTGGCTCGTGCATAAGGGCGCGTGCAATCATTAAACGGCGTTTCATTCCGCCTGAAAGCGTACGAGCTTGCTTGTCTTTTTTCTCTAATAAACCCAGCTGTGCTAGGTATTTATCAGCACGTTTATGGGCTTCACCACGTGGCACACCATAATAACCGGCTTGGTTAACCAGTATTTGGCTAAGCGTTTCAAACTGGCTAAAATTAAATTCTTGCGGCACTAAGCCTAAATGCGCTTTTGCAGCTTCTAAATCAGTATCAATATCACAGCCAAATACTTCTACTTTGCCTTTTGTTTTATTAACAAGTGACGAAATAACACCAATAGTAGTTGATTTACCGGCTCCATTTGGACCAAGCAAAGCGAAAAAATCGCCCTCTTCAACTTGTAAATCAACGCCTTTAATAGCCTCAACACCATTTTTATAAACCTTGGTAAGGCCTTCTATATTTAAAGCAATATTTTGCTTATTCATTACTTACCCTCACCATAACCCCAACGTTTTGTTAGGTTATGCTCAATATTTAAATGATCTAAAATTCTCGCCACCATAAAATCAACTAAGTCTTCGATACTTTGTGGCTTATGATAAAAACCAGGTGCGGCTGGCATAATTGTTACCCCTAAACGAGATAACTTAAGCATGTTTTCTAAATGAATTTCGTTAAATGGTGTTTCGCGAGGCACTAAAATGAGCTGTCCGCGTTCTTTAATTACCACATCAGCGGCGCGCTCTAATAAATTATCAGACGCCCCCACTGCAATTGCAGAAACCGACCCGGCACTACATGGGCATACTACCATTTTTTTAGGAGCAGCAGAGCCCGAAGCTACTGGGCTAAACCAGTTATCTTTACCGTATACTTTTAGCTGTTCAGGTTTGGCATTAAACAGCGTACTTAACTGCTCTGTGGCTTTATCTTCATTACCAGAGAGCTTAATATTTGATTCTGTATCAAGCACCACGCGTGCTGCACTTGAAATGAGAACGTAGACCTGAAATTGCTGCTCTAGTAATACTTCAAGTAACCTAAGCCCATAAGGCGCACCCGATGCACCACTAAAAGCGAGCGTAATTCTATCTTTAAATTGCACACTATTCTCCGCTGTATTTATCAGCTAAGCCATCAACAAGGTGTTGATGAAGGCCATTAAAACCGCCATTGCTCATAATTAAAATATGTTGATTAGGCTCAATATTTTCAAGCACTGTATCAATAATTGTTTGTGTGCTGTTAAAGCACTGCATGCCTGCTTTATCTGCTTGCTCTTTTAGCGACCAATTTAGATTCTCTGGTTCAAAAAGGAGTACGTTGTCAGCATCACGTAATGAATCTAATAATGTATATTGGTGCACGCCCATTTTCATGGTGTTTGAGCGCGGCTCTAAAATAGCGATAATTTTTTCATCGCCTACTTTTGCGCGCAATCCTGCAAGCGTAGTTTTAATTGCTGTTGGGTGATGCGCAAAGTCGTCATACACTTTAATATTATTTATATCCGCCTTTAGCTCCATACGCCTTTTAGGGCTAATAAACTCTCCTAACGCATCAATACTATGATCAATGGCTATACCCACATGGCGCGCTGCTGCGATAGTCATAATCGCATTTTTAACGTTATGCTCGCCTATTGCTTGCCAACAGACAGTGCCCTGCTTTTCGCCATTAAGTAATACATTAAACTCACTTCCATCGGCTTTTATTAATTCATAGCTCCAATCATCGCCTAGCGTTTCGCTTTCGCTCCAAAGCCCTTGTGCTATTACATCATTAAGCGCTACGTCTTGCTTTGGCCAAATTACCTTGCCGCTTTGAGGTAATGTACGCATTAAGTGATGGAATTGTTTTTTTATTGCGTTTAAATCTTCAAAAATATCAGCGTGATCGAATTCAAGATTATTTAAGATAAGTGTACGCGGGAGGTAATGCACAAACTTACTGCGCTTATCAAAAAAAGCAGTGTCGTATTCATCGGCTTCAATAACAAAAAATGGCGTTCCACCCACTTTTGCCGATACACCAAAATTTTGCACTATGCCGCCAATTAAAAACCCTGGTTTCAAACCTGCGTACTCTAACACCCACGCAAGCATACTTGCTGTGGTTGTTTTACCATGCGTACCAGCAACCGCAAGCACCCAAGAATCTTGCAGTAAGTTATGCTTAAGCCACTCAGGGCCTGAAGTATAAGGCAGGCCTTTATCAAGCACATATTCAACACATGGGTTACCCCGGCTCATTGCATTACCAATAACGACCATATCTGGCTTTGGCTCTAACTGAGATACCGCGTAGCCTTGAGTCAGTTCAATGCCAAGCTCTTCAAGTTGCGTACTCATTGGTGGGTATACGTTCTGATCAGAACCCGTTACTTTATGACCTAATGACTTAGCAATGGCTGCAATGCCACCCATAAACGTGCCACAAATGCCCAAAATATGTATATGCATATACTTTCCTTAAATCGTATGCTCACTTTACAGCTATGCAAAGTTTAATGGCGCTATAATGCCAAAATTCGTGCTTAGTTACCATTGCGAGTAAGCACTTCACTCGTGCCAAAATGACCACTTGATAATAAAAAAGCCTTCTTAATTAGAAGGCTTTTTTATTAGTCATTATTTGCTACATCATTAAAAATACTATCAAACCTATACCGAGCAATAAACGATATATCACAAATGGCAACATGCCCATTCGCTCTATTACTTTTAAAAACATAAATATACATGCATAAGCCGATAAGAACGATAGCACCACACCTAGTAATAATGTATTCCAATCAACCACATGGTCACCCAAAGCAAGCTCTGCAGTATAATAAAGCCCCATCATAGAAATAATTGGAATTGCCAGTAAGAACGAAAAACGCGCTGCGCTTTGCTTATTCATTCCAAGCATTAAACCAGCAGTCATCGTGATACCTGAGCGAGAAGTTCCCGGGATCATTGCAACAGCTTGTGCAAATCCAATAATAAGTGCTGTTTTCCAATTAAGCTGATAAATAGTTTTAATTTGCTTACCTTTTGCATCCGCGTACCAAAGCAATAAACCAAACACAATTGTGGTAGTAGCAATTACCCAAGCGCTTCGTAGGTACAACTCTATAAAGTCTTTTAAAAGTAAGCCTAAAATAGCGGCAGGCACAGTGCCTAAAATTATCCACCAACCTAGCTTACTATCATCACTAGTACCCTGTGTTCCAAAGGATTTAAACCACGCACTGAGTATGTCGACGACCTCTTTACGAAAATAAATAACAACGGCAATTAAAGTACCAACATGGACTGCCACGTCAAACGCAAGCCCTTGATCTTCCCAGCCTAAAATTTGCGATGGGAGAATTAAGTGCGCAGAACTAGATATTGGTAAAAACTCAGTAAATCCCTGTATGAGGGCTAAAATAATTATTTCGATGATACTCATGGGTTAGAAAACTCCACCTTCCATAGCTTTTGTTGAGGGTTATTATATTCATTCCATAACTGCGCAATCGTTTGTTTAGCTACAGGATGATAGAAATCTGGGGCAACCTCGCTAAGAGGTTGTAATACAAATGCGTTTTTAGTTATTTCATCTCGTGGTAATTGCGCTGGGGAGTCGCAAATTACATCATCATAAAATAGTAAATCTAAATCGAGCGTTCGTGGACTAAATTTTTTATCGTTCGCTGTGCGTCCATTATCACGCTCTATTTGTTTTAATAAAGCGCATACATCAACAAGCGACATATCAGTTGTAGCGCCAACGACTGAATTATAAAAATTATTGCCAGCAAACCCAACTGCTTCACTTTCAAAAACAGACGAGTGTACAATATGTTCAAAGTGCTGCTTAAGTGCAATTAATGCACATTGTATATAATGCGCTTTATTTATATTTGACCCTAGGCTGATATAAATTTGAGCCATTTAACCAATTGCCTTAACACGTGTAATTTCAACACCTACAGTTTGCGCTTGTGCTACTGCTGCAGGTTTACTTACTCTTATAGTAACTTGTGGAGTATTAAACTCGCTTAAAATAATATGCGCTAATTGTTCAACTAAAGTTTCTAGCAACTCTACAGGTTTTAAAGTGCAGTGCTCAATAACTCGCTCACTTACTTTTGAGTAATCGAGTGCTAAATTAATATCGTCATTTTCAGCTGCAGGCTTAATATCGCTTAGCATTTCAATATCAAAATAAAGGCTCTGTTTACTTTCTTTTTCAAAGTCGTACACTCCAATAATAGTGTCGACGTGCAATTGAGATATAAAAACCTTATCCATTGATACTCCAAATAACAACAAACTACTAAGCAACTATACTAAGCATCAATAAAATTAATACTGTATATGGTTTAGCCAGTGTTTAAATATGTAAAAATAACTTCTACAATAGCAAAATAACTAAACTAGCTATTAAATAGCCTGTTAATAATTTTTACGATAAATTTTGCTGCCAATAATAGCCTAAAAGCACTATCAATTGGTATAGCAATTAAAAAATAAGGAAGCGCGTGTTAGCCACTATAATGTTTGTTTTAGCTTATTTACTTGGGTCGATTTCGTCGGCTATTTTAGTGTCGCGGTTGTTCAAACTCCCAGACCCTCGTAATAGTGGTTCTAATAACCCAGGAGCTACAAATGTTTATAGATTAGGCGGAGCATTTCCGGCTTGCTTGGTTCTAGTGTTTGATATTTTAAAAGGCACTATTCCGGTATGGGGGGCTTATTTTTTAGAAGTTGAACCTTTAGAGCTTGGTTTAGTCGCAGTAGCTGCTTGTTTAGGCCATATGTACCCACTGTTTTTTAGCTTCAAAGGCGGTAAAGCCGTAGCAACGGCATTTGGCTCATTATTACCTATTGGCTTATCATTGGCAGGTTTACTTGTGTGTACTTGGTTAGTTATAGTGGCAATAACACGCTATTCATCACTGGCGGCGCTTGTAGCTGTATCTTTAGCGCCCTTGTATACATGGCTAATAAAGCCACTTTATACTCTTCCCGTTACTTTTATCACGCTGTTAATTATATTTCGTCACCGTACTAATATTATTCGATTATTTAGTGGGGAAGAACCAAAAGTGGGTGCTAAAAAAGCACCCACCGATGAAAACAAAAATATCTAAAATATGAGTCATTAAATCGACTCAAGGCTATCTATAGGCCAACGAGGTTTTGTTTTCATATCAAGCGTGGCAAATTGCCCTGCTTTTAAACGTTGCATTCCGGCATAAGCAATCATTGCACCATTGTCGGTACAAAATTCAGTACGCGGATAAAACACTTCGCCTTTCATACCCTTCATTACGCGTTCAAGCTGCAGTCGAAGCTGTGTATTTGCACTCACACCACCGGCGATGACCAAACGCTTAATACCTGTTTGTTTAAGCGCACGCTTACACTTAATAACGAGCGTATCAATAACCGCCGTTTGAAATGCATGCGCTATATCAGCTTTGGTTTGATCGTCGTCGTCATTTTCACGAATCGTGATTGATGCCGCTGTTTTTAAACCACTAAAACTAAAATCAAGTCCTGGCTTGTCGGTCATAGGGCGAGGAAATACAAAACGCTTTGCTACGCCTTGTTCGGCCATTTTAGCTAAGCGTGGACCACCGGGGTAATCAAGACCAAGTAACTTAGCCGTTTTATCAAAGGCCTCGCCTGCGGCATCATCAACTGACTCACCTAGTACTTCGTATTGTCCAATACCTGCTACTTTAACCATCATGGTATGACCGCCCGATACAAGCAATGCAATAAACGGAAACTCAGGGGTATTTTCCTCAAGCATCGGAGCAAGCAAATGCCCTTCCATGTGATGTACTGCTACCGCAGGTATATCCCAGCCGTATGCTAATGAGCGACCAATAGACGTACCTACCAATAATGCACCAACTAGACCTGGGCCTGCAGTATAAGCAATACCGTCTAAATCTTCAGGGCCACAACCTGCTTGTGCAAATGCTGCATCTATAAGTGGTAATGTTTTACGAACATGATCGCGCGATGCAAGTTCCGGCACTACACCGCCGTAATCAGCGTGTACTTTTACTTGGCTGTATAATTGATGAGCTAACAAGCCTTTTTCGTCATCATATATTGCAATACCCGTTTCATCACATGACGATTCAATGCCTAAAATTCGCACTGTACTTCTCCTGCCTTTTAAATTCTACTTTGCTTCTTTTATAACGTAAGACCAATATTTGTTTGGCCATCTTCAAGGGCAAACTTTTTAAGTGCCTTTACGCTATCAGAGGTAATACGCCCCATATTTTCTACAAAATCAATTAGCTCACCTAATACTTCAATTTCGTACTGCATTAATGGGTGCTCTCTCACTGCTGTGTTATCAGCAATCTCACCTTCAACCGTCATTTGATATTCAATAAAGCGAGCCACTGTTGCTTGAGATATTTTGCTCACACTAATGAACTCTTGCTCATCTTGCGCCACTAAACCGTGCATTAAGCTAAGTAAAGACGTTGCAGCATCAATAGCAGGATAAGTACCAAACATATCAAAATCAGCAAGTTCAGGAACATTTGGTTCTATTTTTTCAACTTGTTTTTCGAGATCTATTTTACTTTTAGGCAGTAAGATTTTTTCCCAACAAACATTAAGCGAATTACGTAATAAGGTTTCATCACCAAACCCCGTTGCTTCGCTAAATAAACCGTAATTTGGCAGCATTCGCTCTATTAAAGCACTTGCTAAGACGGCCTTTTGTAAATAGTTAAGCTCTCTAATACGCTGAAAATTATTTGCTTTAGTCATTCTTTAACGTCTCACACGACCAACAAAAATCAAATGTTGATCCATTATGCTCATTACAATTAGGGCATACCCAATCTGGAGCGGATTGTTTTACTTGTTGATAGTTTACCAATATTTGCCGCGCATGGCGCTCTTTTATCGCATAAACCTGCACACTAACTTGCGCCTGATCATATGGAATTTCTCCAAGCGCCCCTTGGAGCATCTCGCCTTTAATTTTACACTCTATTCCAGCAGTTTGTATTAAGCCTTTTACGATATTCGCTTCCAAGGTATTTTCAGCTTTATAAATTGTAACCCATTGAAAAGAGCTATCTGTTGAATTGTTATTATTAATATTTTGCAATATTCACCTCATTTATTTTGTGTTAACAATATCCTGCGCTAAATTATTAGCATGCTGTACTTTTAAGGAATAAACATGACACTAACAACCCCAGGCTTACTTTTTCCGGCCATATCGCTGCTATTACTCGCCTATACAAACCGATTTTTAGTTTTAGCGCAATTAATTAGGGAGCTAAATGCGCGTGAAGGTGAATCTATTCGGCCTGTTGTAGTGGCTCAAATCACTAACTTACGTAAACGTATTAAGCTAATTAGAACGATGCAAGTGTACGGGGTAGCCTCTTTTCTACTGTGTACACTATCAATGTTTGCATTATTTATTGAGTTTAATGCCACAGGAATTATTTTATTTGGCATTAGCTTAGCTTGCTTAAGTTTATCGTTATTAACGTCTTTATTTGAAATACATATTTCCTGTGATGCAATCGAGATAGAACTGCAAAGCATTGAAAATAAACCACTAAGTAGCCGAATAAATAGAAATTTTGTAAAATAGTTTATTATAAATAAAACACTCTATTATTTGTCACAATCATGTTGTATGAACGCCCCTTTTTGGGGCGTACTTTTTTATTAATTAGAACAATTTAATCCAAATATACTAACTAACTTACTGACTACAAATAAGTTTACTTAGCTAGCCCATTGCAAAAACATAGATAAAATACAATAAACAACTAGTTATGAATTTAAAAAGTAATACTATTTGGTCGCTTTTCTCTTTAATTAATACTAAAAGGGGGGTATCCTGCTGGAAACACGTATGAACTTGCAACCGTATTTCAATATAGAATTTTACTAAACTTTAGAATAAAAATTAATATATTTGATGTCCGTGGTATCTGCGACTTACTTATAAAAAGGGACTATAAAGTGAGATTTGAACAATTAGAGCAATTTGTAGCACTTGGTATATTACGTCATTTTAGACAAGCTGCTGAACAAACCCAAATTAGTACTTCAGCGCTAACGCGCGGCATTCAAACACTTGAAGATGAAATGGGATATGAGTTAGTAAAACGCTCAACACGCTCTGTTAAATTAACGCCAGAAGGCGAGCTTTTTCTAGAATATGCTAAAACGACCCTATCGGAACTTGAGCTAACGAAAAAGCGGATTTTTCAATCAGTAAACGGTAATGCCAATGAAAAGCTCGTTATTGGGTATACCAATAAGGCAAGCAGCATAGTACCTATTTCTTGTGGACAGTTTTTAGCTCAATACCCTCATATAAAAATTGAGATGCAGCTACAAGATCAGCAAGAGCTAACACGCAAACTCCAACAAGGTGAAATAGACATTAGCGTATACTCTCAAGCTATTAATAGTATTGGCAGTGACATTCACTTACCTGATCAGCTTGTGTTATTTGTTTCAAAAAACCACCCTCTTGCCCATAAAAACGATATAAGTAAACAAAACCTTGATAGCTACCCGATGTTTGGCTGTTTCTCTGAGTCTAAACAAGTACAAAATATGCTTAATGAAGCAATTGATTCTTTAAATAAATCATCAAGTATTAAAGTGGGCAGTATTGAGCAAGTAATGGCAGGTGTAGTTAAATCAGATCATTTTGCTATTGCAAGCATTGAACATGCTAATGCAATCGCAGAGAATTCTGAATTAGTACAACTTAAAACAAATAAAGGTTTAAACCACGAACAACTCGTTGTACAAACAAGCCAACAGACGTCGATTACTGAACATGTAGAGCATTTACTATCGCTTATAAAAAAAGCGGGTGCTGCATTTAGCTAATCTGATGTTTCAAAAAGTGCGGCACAATAAACAGTAGCTTTTAACAGCTTTTCGGCTACACTGTCGCACCTTTTTTAAACAGCTGATGTGAATGAACACACTTTTTGGTCCTGATGTCTATTTAGATGATATAGAACGCCAAGGATATACCGTAATTCATAACGCGCTTATTGCCGATTTAGTTAACGATTTAGTTGCAGACTGCCACCGTATAAACCCTCACTTTAGCCTTGCTGGTATTGGTCGATTAAATGACTTACAAATAGATAAAGCCGTACGTACTGATAAAACCTATTGGTTTGACGGTAGCTCTCAAGCACAGCTTACCTATCAAGCAATAATGCAAAGTATAAAGACCACGTTAAATCGCAGTTTTTTTATGGGGTTATTTGATTACGAATGCCATTATGCAAAATATACACAGGGTGATTTTTACAAAAAGCACTTAGATGCATTTAAAGGTCGCTCTAATCGAGTATTTACAACGGTACTTTATTTAAATACGCCTAAGCAAGGTGGCGAACTTGTTATTTATAAACCTAAAAGTAAAGAGATAGAAATAACAATTAAACCAACTGCTGGCACATTAGTAATGTTTGAAAGCGAACGCTTTGCCCACGAAGTACTTCCCGCCG
>NZ_AUTI01000406.1:0-13216 GCF_000497995.1 Pseudoalteromonas sp. TB25 | reverse complement strand
ATGGCAAAAGAAAAGTTTGAACGCGTAAAACCGCACGTAAACGTTGGTACAATCGGCCACGTTGACCACGGTAAAACTACACTAACTGCAGCAATCACTAACGTACTTGCAAAAGTATACGGCGGTGTTGCTAAAGATTTCGCATCAATCGATAACGCTCCAGAAGAGCGCGAACGTGGTATCACTATTTCAACGTCTCACGTTGAATACGATACACCTACACGTCACTACGCACACGTAGATTGTCCTGGTCACGCCGATTATGTTAAAAACATGATCACTGGTGCTGCTCAAATGGACGGCGCGATCTTAGTAGTTGCTGCGACAGATGGCCCTATGCCACAAACGCGTGAGCACATCCTTCTTTCTCGTCAAGTTGGTGTTCCTTACATCATCGTGTTCATGAACAAATGTGACATGGTTGATGACGAAGAGCTACTTGAACTAGTAGAAATGGAAGTTCGTGAACTTCTTTCAGAATACGATTTCCCAGGTGATGACTTACCTCTAATCGCGGGTTCTGCGCTTAAAGCGTTAGAAGGCGAGAAAGAGTGGGAAGATAAGATTGTTGAGCTTGCAAACGCACTTGATTCTTACATCCCAGAGCCAGAGCGTGACATCGATAAGCCATTCATCATGCCTATCGAAGACGTTTTCTCAATCCAGGGTCGTGGTACAGTTGTAACTGGTCGTGTTGAAGCTGGTATCATCCGCATCAATGACGAAGTAGAAATTGTTGGTATCAATGATACAACTCGTTCTACTTGTACTGGTGTTGAAATGTTCCGTAAGCTTCTTGACGAAGGTCGTGCTGGCGAAAACATCGGCGCACTTCTACGTGGTACTAAGCGTGAAGACGTTGAACGTGGTCAAGTACTAGCTAAGCCTGGTTCAATCAACCCACATACTACATTCACTTCAGAAGTATACGTACTTTCTAAAGATGAAGGTGGTCGTCATACTCCATTCTTCAAAGGTTACCGTCCACAGTTCTACTTCCGTACAACTGACGTAACTGGTGACGTACAGTTACCAGAAGGCGTAGAAATGGTAATGCCTGGTGATAACATCAAGATGACAGTAACTCTAATCGCACCAATCGCGATGGATGAAGGTCTTCGTTTTGCTATCCGTGAAGGTGGCCGTACTGTAGGTGCTGGTGTTGTAGCAACTATCGTAGCGTAATAATTAACGTTAAAGTTAATTGTTAGAAAAAGGTCACTTAGGTGGCCTTTTTTAATGCCTATAGAAAAGTGATTAGCTTTGAGTTATAACTTTCTTGCCGTAGCTTGGGTTGAGTTTTACGAAACCCGAGGAAAAAGGTTGCTGAAAATAACTGAGCTCTTAAATATAAAAAAAGCACGGCTAGGCCGCGCTTATATTGAGTTAGCTCTTGGTCTTTTAGCCAATTACTAATATATGATAAAAGCTTTAATGCTTTTTAGTATACTCTTCAGCTTGTTTTAAAACTCTTAATAAATTACCGCTAAGGATTTTTTTAATATCTTTGTCGCTGTAATCTCTATCCATTAAACCTTGGACAAGATTTGGGTAGCTAGATACATCTTTTAAGCCGATAGGTAATGAATCGCCAACTCCATCATAATCAGAGCCAATACCTACATAATCAATACCAATTAGCTCAACTACGTGATCAATATGATCAAGCACCTGCTCAAGGCTTGCAAATGGATACGGGTTTTTAGCGCGGTACGCAGCATCAAAGTCTTTACTTAACTTACTGCCTTCTTTTTTAGCTGACTCTTTTGTACTTTTTAATTGCTTGCCCCAGCTACCTGCTTTAGCGGTAACAAAGCTTGAGCCAAAGTTGATTTGAATAACACCGCCATTTTCTTTAAGCGCCAATAGCATATCGTCATTCATATTACGCTCAAAGCCTGGCGTGTATTTACGAAGTGATGAATGCGAGGCTATTACTGGTGTCTTAGATAGATCCATAACTTGATAAAACGCATCATCAGAAATATGCGAAACGTCGATTAACATACCAATATTATTCATTTCAGTGACAAGCTTTTTACCAAATGGGCTTAAGCCTTTCCATTTACGGCGTATATCGTAAGAAGAATCCGAAATATGGTTGCTTTGCGAGTGCGCTAGCGTGATGTAGCGAATGCCACGCTCGTAAAAATGCTGAAGATTCTTCATATCCCCTTCGATTGGAGAGCCATTTTCCATACCCATTGCGATAGAGAGCTTACCTTGTTTAAATTGCTCCTCTATATCACTACTTGAGCTAGCAATAGCAAACTTATCGGGCGCGCGCTGGGCTATGGCTTCCATACTATCAATCATTTGATTGGCTAGCTGATAGCTTTTACCTTTACCTTCAAATTCCAAATGCGCAGGAATATAAATTGACATAAACGGTGCGTTTAAACCGCCTTTTACAGCGCGAGGGTAGTCAAAATCGCCATCAGTTGTCGCTTTAGTTACATCAACCCAGTTTTTATGAATTCGGTAAGGTACGTCGATATGGGTATCAATTAAAATAGTGTCTTTAGCGAGCTTAATTGCCTTTTCAGATGCTGTTATTGTTTGTTCTGCTTGGGCTTGGCTAGTTAATGCTAGTGATATGGCTACCACTAGAGTGCTGAGTTTTATCATGTTTTGGCTCTTTGGGTAAAAAGCCATTGTGTACGTTCAACTCAAAAGTTACAAGTACTACGCCTTAATCAAACGACTGTGCTTGATGCTCTTCACTTTGCAGCGCTTTAAATTCGCCCTTCGAAATAATAGTTACAGACTCATGAAGCTCTGAAAAAAACACCATGGCTTCGCCATTTTTAAGCTGAAGCTTAACTTGGTTAACTTTAGATTCAATGCTTGCTTCTACTTCGCCATAATCGGTGCCTTCACGTAAAACATAGCTTTCTATTAGGTTGTAAAGGGTATCTTTATCGAGTTGTTCAAAAGGAATAATCATAATTGCTCTTTGTTCGCATTGCCTAAAACATGTTGCCCAAAATAGCATGGCACGGCTTTCTCTAACCAAAATATAGGCTTAAACGGGTTTTTACCGCTAATAAAACCAACGTGTCCGCCCTTGTCAGAGATGCGCAGCGTAACATGCTCACTTACATCTTGCCTACTCGGTACGGCTTTAATTGAGAGCATCGGGTCGTCTTTGGCATGAATAATAAGTGTGGGTATAGCGATATCTTTTAAGTACGGCATAGCACTGGCTTTACGATAGTAATCGTGGGCATTTTCAAAGCCATGTAACGGTGCTGTAAGTTGGTTATCGAACTCTAATAAATCATCAATATTCATTAATTGATCGGTAGTTATAGGAATTTGCTGCTTAATTTGCGGTAATTTACGTTGCATCGACTTTTTCATGCGATCGAGCAAATACTTTTGATAAATTTTACCTAAGCTTTTACGAATAACATCACTTGATGATGATAAGTCATAAGGCGCCGATACCACTGCAGCTGCATTGAGTGGGCAGTTTGTATTCTCTTCGCCTAAGTATTTAGCAAGCACATTACCACCAAGCGAAAAGCCCACGGCAACCATCGCTCTATCTGGGTATTGTTGCTTAAGATGATTTATAAAAAAGGCTAAATCGGCGGTGTCACCGCTGTGATAAGCACGTGGAAGGCGGTTTACTTCAGTTGAGCAGTTTCTAAAGTGCATAAGCACAACTGCATAACCTTGTTTTTTTAAAGCCTTCATCATGCCTTTGGCATAAAAGCTATTTATATTGCCTTCAAGGCCATGCAAAACAACGGCAAGTGGTGCGGTTTCATTATGTGGAAGTGACCATGCGAGCTCAATAAAGTCACCATCGGGCGTATCAAGTTGCTCAAGTTCGTAGCGAGTGTGGTGAAATGGGCGGAAAAAACGCGGCATTATGGTTTGAACGTGACGATTGGTCATCCACCATGCTGGTTTGAACTGAGAGATCATGTTTGTACTACGCACTTTGTATTAAACGAAAAGCTAGTGTACCAAATTTTTCGCTTCAGAAAATAAAAAGCGCCTAACTAGTAAACTAATAAGGCGCTTTAGTGCGTCGTGCTTAATTTTGTTCGGGAATTTCTGCATCATGTATTTTTTTCAAAAAGAAAAAAGCAAAAAAGATACACAAAGAAACAACGATGGTTAAAAACCCAAAAGACATAAATAAAACTGGATCTGTAAAAAAGTCTCTAAAAAATACGTTCATGAGTTGTTCCCCTCGTTGTTGATGGGTTAATCATAGGCGGTGTTTGCTGGTTGCAACGTGATCGAGATCAAGTTATTTACATAAGCAGATGTAGGAGCGAAGCTAAGTTGATTTAGATCATGCTTTAAGGGTTACTAAGTTATTACCACTGAGAGCTAAGAGAGTTTTTTGCTTGAAATAGTGAGCTGATCTTAATTCATGCTTTTCCACTTCCCCTAAAAGCGTAGCGCTTTAAACTTTTTTGAGTAAACCACCTAGAGATTTTTTGCACAAAGAGAAAAGAATGAGAAGTAAATGAGGGTAGAGCAATAAACTGCTCAATATTTATATCTAAGTAATCTAGTTTGTTTTCCTCTAAAAGCGAAGCGCCTCTTAACCTCTTTGTGAGTAAATTACTTAAAGGTCTTTGCGCAAAAAAAAGAAAAAGAGAAGAAGATTAGGACAGGGTAATAAACTCCTCAGCTAAACAACCGCTCAATATTTATATCTAAGTAATTTAGTTTATTTTCCTCTAAAAGCGAAGCGCATCTTAAGCTCTTTGTGAATAAATCACTTAAAGGTTTTTTGCACAAAGAAAAGAGAATGAGCAGTGGAAGAGGGCACAAAAAGTAGCAGCCTAAGTGGCTTTCACATATAGCTCAATATTGTTTGGCTCTGTATGTTTGACTAATTCAAACTCATTTACTGCTTCAATCAACATATGTTGCTGTTGTTTTTCAAGCTTCAGCTCAGCGCTTAGCAACTCTTCGCGTATTGTGGCGTAATCACTTAACGTATTCTGATTAGCTTTTAAATAGCTGCGTGCGGCGCGCAGAGGCTGTAATGCGTGAGTATCAAACTCACTAGTTACATTTATTAACTCATTTAACTGTTGGGAATTAACACTTAAATTTAATGAATCTAAATAAAGCAGTAATAAGCATAAATTAACATTTTTTCCTTGCTGGTTTTGTAGTGCCAGCAAGGTTTTTTGTTGCTCAGGCTTTGCGTACAAGGTGCACGCAAACTGCCAAAAATGGTCGCTATTGAGCAAGTTCATCGGCGAATGCCTGCTCTTTTTCTTCCATTTCTTCAAGTGCTATAAGTAGCTCTTCTTCAATGTCGTTAAGTTTAGGTGTAAGCGTTGCTTGCTTAGCTAATAACTCTTTAAGCTTGGCTTTGTTATCATCGTTGTAGAGTTCGTTGTCGCCAAGGGCTACTTCAACTTCGCTAAGCTCTGCAGTAAATTTATCGAGTTGCTTTTCCAGCTTTTCAATTTGCTTTTTAAGTGGCTGAGTGGCTTTTCTAAATTCAGCTTCTAAGCGCTTTTGCTCTTTACGGTTAACACCTGGGTTTGCTTTAGGCTCGTCGTTTTGCTGCGCTTTAACCGCTTCTTTATTGGCATTCAGTAACCACTGATAATACGCATCTAAGTCGTAACCAAACTGGGTTACTTTGCCGCCATCTACTAAGTAAAACTCGTCGGCGGTGTTTTTAAGCATATGGCGATCATGCGATACGGTAACCATAGCGCCTTCAAAGCCTTGTAGTGCCATAACAAGTGCATGGCGCATTTCTAAATCAAGGTGGTTAGTTGGCTCATCGAGTAGTAATAAGTTTGGTTTTTGATATACCAACATAGCAAGTACTAAACGTGCTTTTTCGCCGCCCGAAAATGGGGCTACAGGCTCAAGGGCTTTATCGCCAATAAAGGCAAAACCACCTAAAAAGTCACGTAGTGATTGCTCAGTAGCTTTTGGGTCGAGGCGTTGTAAATGCATTATTGCACTGGCTTTTAAATCAAGAGATTCAAGCTGATGCTGCGCAAAGTAACCAATATTTAAACCGTGATGCTGAATAACTTCGCCAGCTTGCGGCTCTAAATCACCAGAAAGGAGTTTAATTAGCGTTGATTTACCCGCACCATTTCTACCAAGTAAAGCAATTCGGCTACCTGGTACAAGGTTTAGCTCTATATTATTTAAAATAGTGACGTCACCATAACCCGCTTTGGCTTTATCTATTGTCATTAGTGGGTTTGGTAATGCTTTTGGCTCTGCAAACTCAAAGTTAAATGGCGAGTCGGCATGTGCCGGCGCTAGTTTTTCCATGCGTTCAAGTGCTTTTACACGGCTTTGTGCTTGTTTAGCTTTACTGGCTTTTGCTTTAAAACGCGTTATAAACTGCTCAAGGTGCGCAATTTGATCTTGTTGCTTATCAAACATTGCTTGTTGTTGTAGTAAGCGCTCAGCTTTTTGGCGTTCAAACTGCGAGTAGTTACCTTTGTACACGTTGATAAGTTGCTTATCTACATGCCAAATTTGATCAACCACCGCATCTAAAAACTCACGGTCATGCGATATAAGTACAAGGGTGCCAGTGTAAGCACGTAAAAAACGCTCAAGCCAATAAACAGCATCTAAATCAAGGTGGTTTGTTGGCTCATCAAGAAGTAGTAAATCGGCGTCGCGTATTAATGCTTGGGCAAGGTTTAAACGCATACGCCAACCACCCGAAAACGAGCTTACAGGGTTTTCTATAAGGTTATTGGCAAAGCCTAGGCCATGTAATAGCTCACCTGCGGTTGATTCAATGCTGTAGCCTTTAATGTTTTCAAGCTGAATATGTACTTTGGCTTGTGTGTCGCCATCGTTGTTTTTCTCGGCCTCACGCAGTGCTATACGCATTGCGTAGTATTCTGGGTGGCCTTGAAGTACATAATCAATTGCGCTTATTTCAAGGGCGGGGGTTTCTTGTTTTACCGAGGCAATAGACCAATCTTTGGGAATACTGCAATTACCAGCATCGAGTTGCAATTCAGATTTTAGTAAACCAAATAACGTTGACTTTCCACAACCATTAGCGCCAACAAGGCCTACTTTATGTTCTGGAAATAACGTAGCTGATGCATTTTTTAATAAGGCTTTACCGCCACGAAGTAGTTCTATTTCTGAGATTTGGATCATGAATGCGTTACTTTGCTGTGCCCTTGTTAAGTTGGCGCTATCATAACATAGAACTTAATGCTCTTATCAAGCGTATCAACAAGTGAAGTTATACGATAAAATAGCAGTAGTTCAAACCACAGGAAAAATGTTGTGAGACAAAAGAAGCGATTTATTGCTGGTGCATCGTGCCCTGACTGCAAAGCCATGGATACTATGATGCTATACAGAGAACATGATGTTGAAAAAGTAGAGTGTGTTGAGTGTGGTCATAAAATGGCGCAACCCGATAACGCTGTTCAGGCGTCTACTCGCCAATTTGAACAAGTAATTGGTGTATTTAAACCGGGCGACTAACCCGGTTTTTTATTGCCTAATTTTTACCGGTTTTAGTAATGCGGTGGAGGCGGCTCAGGTGCTTCAGACATCATAGACGATGATGACTGCGACTCTTTAATTTTTTCTGCTAGCAGCTCAGTTTGGCGTTTCATTTTTGCTAACAGTTGCTGGTGCACTTTTATTTCATCATTTAAGACTTCAATTGTTTCGTCTTGAAAAGCCACTTTGGCTTCAAGTTCCATTAAGCGATGTTCAATTGTGTTCATTATTCTCTCGTATAATAAATCGCTCTGCGATACCGCTGGAGCTTTCGGTTAACAACGACTTACCGTTATCTGTAAATGTCACATCTAGCACCACCGCCGATTTAGGCTTACTGCCTTCGCGCGGGGTAACCTGCCAAGTTTGAATTTTTTCACCGCTTGGTATTTGCCATAAATCTACGCGCTTATTTGGCGAGCCAGTTGCAAGCAAAGTGCCTTGTTCGTTAAAACGCACAGCAGTAAAAATTTTCTGACGCGCAATATACTTCAGTTTACTCACAAGATCACCTGTAGTCAGCTTCCATACATTTGCTTGTGCCATACTATCGGCCGTAAACGCATAGCGACCTTGTGGATCGAGCGTTACTTGGGTAACACGCGTTGGGTGATTAAAACGATGAATTACTTGCCCTGTACGTGTATCCCAAAAGTAAGCAACATAATCGTTAGAGCCACTCAAAGCAAAGCGTCCGTTAGGTGATAGGTCAACAGTGTTAACTTTATCTTGATGACCTAAAAACTCAATACGACGTCCGGTTTCTAGGTTTACAAATACGACAACGCCGTCGCTACGGCCGTATAAAACACTACGGCCTTGATTGCTAATGGCAATATCGCGAATGCTGGCTTTTTGTATTTTGTAATAACCTCTATTTTTGCCTGTGGCTATATCCCACACAGCAAACGTGGTTTTTTCGGCGGTAACAGCCACGCTGTTATCAAAAGCAATAGCAACGGCGTATACCAAACTGTCTTGATCTTGCTGCTGAAACCATTGGTATTTTAGTACCTGCTGTTGATTATCCCACAGGGCGACCCCATGGTTGATAGAGGAGATCAAACTGTATTTACCATCGTTTGACAGTGTTGATGAAAACGCACCTTGTGCAGCATGTTCGTAACTTGCTACAGCGTGTTGTTTTTTATCGGTACAGGCGATGGCTAAAAAACAGCTAAATACGATTAAAAAAGTACGAAATATCGACATATTACAGGTATTTCCCCTTAACTCTTAGTGACTGAGAGGTTAGACTAGGACGCGTTAAATGCCTAGGTTGTTTGTCTAATCACTGGATATGTTTTTAGTTTAGCTAACAATGTGGAATTTAGTCATTAAACAAGCAGCCTATCATGTGGGCCGTTAATCTTTAACTAGTAATAATACATTAAAATGACAACTGCAAAGTGTGTCGGAGATTTAAAATGAAAAAGACGATTAGATTGTCATTGATTGCAGCGTCAGTTTTAGCGCTTACAGCTTGTAATCAAGAAGCAAAAAAAGAACAAGCTGAAGTTAAATTAGACACTGTTGAACAGCAACAAGCATACGGTATTGGTGCATCTGTGGGTAACTTTTTAAACAAAGACCTAGCAGACAAAACAGAAATTGGTATTGAACTAGACCAAGCACTTTTAATCCGTGGTTTTGAAGATGCACTTGCTGGCAATGCAAAGCTTGACGAAGAAAAAATTCGTGAAGTATTAACTGAATTAGATACATCAGTACGTACTAAGCAAGAAGAAAAAGCAAAAGTAGAGTCTGAAAAAAGCAAAGAAGCGGGTGTTAAATACCTAGCTGACAACGCTAAAAAAGAAGGCGTTACAGTAACTGAGTCTGGCCTACAGTACGAAGTACTTAGCGAAGGCGATGGCGAAAAGCCAGTAGCAACTGATGTAGTTAAAGTACACTACAAAGGTACTTTATTAGACGGTACTGAGTTTGATAGCTCATATGCACGTAACGAACCGACAACTTTCCCTCTTAACCGCGTAATTGCGGGTTGGACTGAAGGTTTACAACTTATGTCAGTGGGTTCTAAGTACAAGTTCACTATTCCTTCAGAACTTGCTTACGGCGACCGTGACTTAGGTAAGATTCCAGCTAATTCAACACTTGTATTTGAAGTTGAATTACTTGAAATTCAAAATGAAGAAGCACCAGCACAATAATAAGCTTATTGTGTAAATGCAAAAAGGGACCTTAGGTCCCTTTTTTAATGTGCGTAAATAACATATTAGTTTGCGTGATTAGAAAACAAGTTATCAATAAGCTCATCTTCAAGTGCAAAGCGTGCTTCTAATGCCTCGCCAATAACAGATAAGTCATCATCAAAGCCCTTTAACAAGTCTTCTTTGTCTACTTCAGCGTATTTATCATTAAAATCAAGCGCTATGTCGGTTGTACTAGAAATACGCGGGTAAATAGAGTTTGCTAACTCTTGGCTTTGTAAGCCCTTTTTTTCACATGCTTTTGCTATATCGTCATACACTTCAAAATGGCCTGCAGATAGGTAATCCATTAAAAGCTGGCAAAATGATTCAATTAGCTTTGGCTCTGGTAATGCCTGATCTTGCTTTTCGTACGGCGTAAAGCCTGCAATTTTGCAATAAAGTACAATAAGGTCTTGGCGTTCGTTTAGCCATTTATCAATTACTGTGTGGCTACCACCCCATTTTTGTTGAGCTTTTTCTACACGCGTCAGCATAATTATTCTCCTAGGCTGGGTTGGTTTTTAATTAAAAATATAATAACTCACTGTACATCAAGATATATTTAATTTGAGCGTATATCAACAAGTAAAGTAACCCAGTTGTGAGTTGTATCTTTTTATATTAATTAAGATGGGGGAGTTTTATTGCAGGCAAGAAAAAACCACCAGTTACGGTGGTCTAATTTCTTTCAGTGACTTGTTATAACAAGCTTTCTTATTTTTATGAGATGATTTTTATTGTTATTATTTTAAAACTTTTATTTTTATTGTTTTAAGATTTTTATTGTTGTTTTTGTTAACGCGGGACAAACAATAACAAGGTTTTTAGTATGTTGCAAACATATTAATAAAAAGTTTTAAATGTTATTCTTTTTTGCTTATTTTATAGTCAAAATGGATTAAAACACTCCATTATATTGATCTGCCTCTAGGTAAAGCTGTTTTCGTCCCTAAGCAATAGAGGGTCAGGGAATATGGTGGTACAATCTTGCACAATTTATACAAGTCTTAGGATCATTTACGCCATGAGCGAATTAAAAAACGACCGTTATTTACGTGCACTTGCAAAACAACCTGTTGATGTAACTCCGGTATGGATGATGCGCCAAGCAGGACGCTATTTACCAGAGTACCGTGCAACACGTGCACAAGCGGGCGATTTTATGAGCCTGTGCCGTAATGCAGAACTTGCATGTGAAGTAACACTGCAACCATTACGTCGCTACCCGTTAGATGCCGCTATATTATTTAGTGATATTTTAACAATTCCAGATGCGATGGGTTTAGGCTTGTACTTTGAAACTGGCGAAGGCCCTAAGTTTGAACGCCCTATTTCATCACTTGCTGATGTTAAAAAAATTCCAAAGCTAGACCCTACAGACGAGCTTGGCTACGTAATGAATGCAGTAAGCACTATTCGTCGTGAGCTTAAGGGCGAAGTACCACTTATTGGTTTTTCTGGTTCACCTTGGACACTAGCGACTTATATGGTTGAAGGCGGTAGCAGCAAAGTATTTGGTAAAATCAAAAAAATGGCGTTTGCAGAGCCCCAAACACTTCATTTATTACTAGATAAGTTAGCAGATTCAGTTATCGATTACTTAAATGCTCAAATTAAAGCAGGCGCGCAATCGCTAATGGTATTTGACTCATGGGGTGGTGTATTAAGCCCGCGCGATTACAATGAGTTTTCACTACAATATATGCATAAAATTGTAGATGGCTTAATTCGTGAATACGATGGTCGTAAAGTACCGGTTACTTTGTTTACTAAAAATGGTGGTCAATGGATTGAAGCTATTGCAGCAACAGGTTGTGATGCAATAGGCCTTGATTGGACTATTAATATTAGCGACGCTAAGCGCCGTGTGGGTGATAAAGTGGCTCTACAAGGTAATATGGACCCATCTATGTTACACGGTACACCAGAGCGTATTCGCCAAGAAGTAGGCACTATTTTAGAAGACTTTGGTACAGGCAATGGCCACGTGTTTAACTTAGGCCACGGTATTACACCAGATGTAGACCCTGAAAATGCTGGCGTATTCATTAATGCAGTACATGAGCTAAGTGCTAAGTACCATAAGTAATAGCCACTTAAACAAGCTTTAAAACTGTTTAAAAGTAAAAAGCCCGCTAATTAGCGGGCTTTTTGTTATTTATTTATAAAAGGCTTTAAAAAAACCTTACTCAATAACCTACTTAAATAAGCGATTTAAACCATTTAATGCCGCAACACGGTAGGCTTCAGCCATGGTTGGGTAGTTAAATGTGGTATTTACAAAGTAGTCGATATTATTGCCACCATTTTTTTGTTCCATAATGGCTTGGCCAATGTGAACAATTTCAGATGCACGCTCGCCAAAACAATGTACGCCAAGTACTTCTTTGGTTTCAGTGTGGAATAATATTTTTAAACTACCTACTTCAGTACCAGCAATTTGCGCGCGAGCCAAATGCTTAAACTGAGCACGGCCAACTTCATACGGTACTTTAGCGGCTGTAAGTTCTTGCTCTGTTTTACCTACTGAGCTCATTTCTGGAATGGTATAAATACCGGCCGGAATATCAACAATCAGGCGGTCGTCACAGTTACCACATGCAATTGCATCAGCAGCTATACGACCTTGGTCAAACGCAGCACTAGCAAGGCTTGGGTAGCCAATTACATCACCTACAGCGTAAACGTTATCAACTTCTGTTTGATATGTTTCGTTAACTTTTAATTGGCCACGGCTATCGGCTTTTAAACCAATGGCTTCAAGGTTTAATGTATCTGTATTACCAGTACGGCCATTAGCAAATAAAATACAGTCAGCTTTTACGCGTTTGCCTGATTTTAAATGCATAATAACGCAGTCGTCACGGGTCTCTATTCGGTCAAACTCTTCGTTATGACGAATAACAATACCGCTGTTCCAAAAGTGATAGCTAAGCGCGTCAGATATTTCAGCATCCATAAAAGCAAGTAGTCGGTCGCGTGTATTAACCAAATCAACTTTAGCGCCTAAACCTTTAAATATAGAAGCATACTCACAACCAATTACACCAGCGCCGTATATAAGTACGCGGTGAGGGTCGTGTTTAAGGCCAAGTATTGTATCACTTTCGTAAATACGAGAATGCGTAAAATCGACTTCTGGTGGGCGATAAGGGCGTGAACCCGTTGCTATAACAATCGTTTTAGCCGTTAGTCGCTCGGTTGAGCCGTCATTTCTTTTTACTTCAATCGTGTGCTTATCTACAAAGCTCGCATCACCTTGAAACATATGAATGCGGTTACGGTCGTAAAAGCTACTACGTAAATTAGATTGCTTAGAAATAACCGAACTGGCGTGACGTAAAATATCAGGAAAAGTTAAGCGGCTAGGGCGCTCACCAATATTAAATAACGGGTTTGCTTTGTATTCAATATAGCGGCTAACAGAATGGCGAAGCGCTTTTGAAGGAATTGTTCCCCAATGTACACAACCGCCACCAACAGCTTCTTGGCGTTCAATAACC
>NZ_AUTI01000405.1:0-34080 GCF_000497995.1 Pseudoalteromonas sp. TB25 | reverse complement strand
TGGTGGAGAGATAGGGATTTGAACCCTAGATGGGCTATAAACCCATGCCGGTTTTCAAGACCGGTGCATTCGACCACTCTGCCATCTCTCCGTACGGCGCGAATAATATGGTTAAACGTGTTACTTGTAAAGAGCTAAATATAAATTAATCGTAAATAATAATTAAACGATTAAAAACAAGTCACATTGCTCTTTTGTTAAGCTAATTACTTCAACACGCATATTAATTCAATACTCAGTAATATTGTTTAGGCCTGCGAGCAATCCAAGAACAAATTAAACAAGCCAATAAACTCAATGCCGCGAATGTTACACTTTGAAAAATTAAGTCAAATCGATTTAAATCGTCACTTGGCACTATTACAAACATAAAAGCGGGGAGTACACTTAGCGCTAAAACATAACAACACACTTTAAATGCCCGTCCAAAGTCAAAACGTTTAGACTGTTGCATCCACAAAGTTAACAGTATTAGCATACCTATTGCAGAGCCTGCTATAAAATGCGCTGCATTTGTACTCATTGCAACATACAAGGTTACAAAAGCACCAACAATTCCCCAAATTGACCACGCAAGCCAGTTTTCTTTTTCCTGTAAAAATAAATTTCCCATTGTTTTCGTCTTCTTTATCGTTATTTTTATTAAGACTTTCCATAATGTATCAAAAAACAACCGATTAAAAAACAAACTGAAGAAGAATTATTAACTTTTGTGCTTCCAAGCGCTTCTCACAGCCAAACCACTAACTCTTTTATATTACTCTTAGTAACCTTAATGAATTATGACTATGCAAATTGCATAAAGTTCATACTATTTCACAAATTACTAAAATAATGTTCTGGTTTATGGCGAGGTGACTTTTTACACTCAACTTGAGGAGTACCTATGTATAAGTACCCTACAATTTCATCTTGCTCATGTAAGTTAAGCGCTTTTTTGACTGCTCTACTTTGTGCAAAGTAACCTGTGCGCCAAACACCACCTAAACCTTGAGCAAATGCAGCTTGTTGCATTGCTAATACACTGCAGCCTGCACTTTGTACCTGCTCGATACGAGGAACTTTTGGGTGTTCTTGATATTTAGTAATTGCTATTACAATCATAGGCGCACGAAGGGGAAGCTCTTTAGCACGGTTAATTACTTTTTCTGTCTGTTGCTCTGCCACTGCACTTTGATGGTAAATTTCACCCAGTTTATTGCGTGCATCACCTTGAGCAATGATGAACTGCCACGGTGCTATACAGCCATGATCAGGAACACGTAATGCTGCTTGCTTAATTATGTCGAGCTGCTCAGGCGTAGGGCCCGGCTCTGTTAGTTTAGAGTCTGATTGGCGAGTAAGTAAAAGCTCGATAGCGTTCATAACGATTCCTCAAAATTCAAAACGATAGAGTAACATTTAAAACCTTAAATAATAAATACTGAGAAATTAAAATGCAAAACGGCCGCAAAGGGTCAACTATGCAGCCGTTAATAAAATACATTTAATGCGCTATTTTTTTATAACGTTTCGCTTTAACCAGTAATCAAAACTAACAAAACGCCCACCGCCCATAAAAAATAAACTTAAGAGCATAGCAAAATAAATTGCCGAAAATTCTATGCCATTATTTAAAATAGATGGTTTACCTTTTTCGTATAGGTAATCAGGAAAGCCGTGCTCTTCAACTAAGTCTCGAATTTTTCCTATCCTGTCTTGTACTTCTAATGAGTTTTCGAGGCTTTCTTTTGCACCTGGGATAGATAACCAATCAAGTACTTGCGCAGCACTTGTTTCTGGATTAGTCGGCGCTATTGCAAACCACCCGTTATGCCAATGTACTGAAGTAGCCGCTACAACCATTGTGAACATAAGCGGGATACTGACTAAGCGAGTTAAAAGGCCAAATAATAACAACCAACCACCTAAAAATTCACTCCATCCAGCTAAGAAGGCTAGTAAATCAGGAAACGGTAAGCCTAAACCCCATTCACTATTACCAAACCATTGAACGACATCAGGCGATGCTAAAAAGTTATTTAGAAAGCCTTCTGTTTCAGTACTTATAGCAAGTTTGTTATAACCTGCGATGATCATAACGGGAGCTAAAATTAAGCGAAATAGTAAAGCAGGTAAACCATCTAAAAACGATAGTTTACCCAATATTATGTTATAAAAACTGATTAGTTTATTCATGCGTATCCTGTGTGTTCAATGTTTATTAAGTTATAGACTATAAACAAAAAAGACCGTATAGATTGATAAACTATTTCAATTTATTTACAAAGGTTAAATACTTCTCGCCACTTGTAGAGCTTCAAAAATAGCGCGTTTAGCATCAATTGCAGCAGCCAATTTAGCTCCGCCTATCACATGCACTTTTGCGTTATCTGTGTAACCTTCTAGCACTTCGCTATTAGAAACCTGACCAATACACGCAATAACAGTATCTACCGGCAGTACTTGAACTTCTCCAGCAACATTAATTGTTAACCCATTCTTATCAAAACTTTGATATTGGCAGTCAGCAATTTGTTTAACACCATGCTGTTTAACAACTTGGCGATGTATCCAACCAGTGGTTTTACCAAGCTCACTACCAAAACGACCCGAACTGCGTTTTAACATATACAATTGGCGCTCGTCTTTATGAGGTTGTGCATCACACTCAATCCCCCATTGCGTTTTAAACTCGCTAATAGATTGTGATTTATGTTCACTTAAAAAAGCAACCATATCAAAACCAATACCGCCAGCACCTAAAATAGCGATTGATTTGCCCAGTTCTACTTCGCCGCGTATGACTTCGTCATAAGCAAAGACACGCTTATCATCACTACATTTAATAGAGGCTTCACGCGGCCTAACGCCTGTTGCAAAAACAATATCATCATAATCTTTAAGCATTGAATCGTCGTAAGCTTTACTAAGCTCCACAGTTACTTTTAATCGCTCGAGCTCATTAGTGAAGTAAGTAAGTGTATGGTTAAAGTCTTCTTTACCCGGTATTTGCATGGCTAAATTAAATTGACCGCCCATTTGCGATTTTTGATCAATTAACGTGACGTTATGCCCTTTTTGAGCCAAGTAACAACTTGCTGATAAACCAGCAGGACCTGCACCGACAACTAATACATTTTTAGCTTTAGCTGCTTGCTCTAGCGGGTAATCTAGCTCAAATGCAGCTTGTGGATTAACTAAACACGTAGCACGTTTATTTTTAAATACGTGATCTAGACAACCCTGGTTACAGCCAATACAAATATTGATTTGTTTAGATTGATTGTTTACGTACTTATTAAAAAACTCAGGATCAGCTAATAATGGACGTGCCATCGAAATTAAATCAGCCTCGCCTGCATTTAAAATATCGTTAGCAATTTCTGGAGTATTAATTCGGTTAACAGCAATAACTGGCACGCTCACCACGTCTTTTAAACGTTTTGATGCTTCTTTAAATGCACCCGGAGGTACCATACTCGCAATAGTCGGTACACGCGCTTCGTGCCAACCAATGCCTGTGTTAAAAATATCAACGCCCGCTTTTTCAAGCTCGGAAGCTTGAATGACAACTTCCTCTGGCGTTGAGCCGTTTGGAATTAAATCAATGACCGACAATCTAAAAATAATTAAGAATTTTTCAGATACTTTTGCTCTTACAGCTTTAACTATTTCAAGTGCAAGTCGCATTCTATTTTCTAAGCTGCCACCAAACTCATCATCGCGTTTATTGGTATGCGGCGCCATAAACTCATTAATCAAATACCCTTCAGAACCCATGACTTCTACGCCATCGTAGCCGGCTTTTTCAGCCATATAGGCAGAATGCGCAAAGTCTTTAATTGTTTTTTTAATCGAGCCAAGCGACATCGCTTTAGGTTTATAAGGATTAATAGGTGCTTTTATTGCACTTGGTGCTTGATTGAAAGGATGGTATGCATAACGTCCAGCATGTAATAATTGCAAACAAATTTTTCCACCGTGTTTATGCACAGCATCTGTGTAAGCGCGATGCTTAAACACATCGTAATAACTATTAAATGAGGAAGAAATAGGTGTTAGCTTGCCACGTAAATTAGGGCTGTATCCGCCTGTAATTAACATCGCGGTGCCACCTTTTGCACGTGCTTCATAAAATGCACGTAAGCGTTTGCGGTTATGCCAGCCCTCTTCAAGGCCTGTATGCATTGAGCCCATAACCAAGCGGTTACGTAATTGTGTGTGTTTTAGTTGTAATTGTTGTTCTAACATCTTGTGCCCCGTTAACTGGTCTAACCTGTATACATTAGCTAATTCTGCTTTAATGGCAAGTAATAAGCAATATGTGCATGCATTTAATTAAAAATAGCAGTAAAAACTTACGTTTATATAGGTTCATAAACACTTCGTTACGATTTAGCAGTTAAATTTATTTTTATTCTAGGCTAAGATGGAACTAATGTATTAACTGTACCAAATTAAGGAGCTATTTTGATAGCAAAGGTATTTAAAGGTATTTGGGCTGGAATTAATTTTTCTCGTCGCTTAATACTAAACATTTTGTTTTTATTACTGGTAATTGTTTTCTTTGTGTCACTCTCAAGTGACGATGATCAAATAATAGTTGAAAATGGCTCTGTACTCAGGCTTAACTTAAATGGCCCTATTGTTGAAGAGAAAACATATATAGACCCAGTTGAAGCCGCAATTAGTGATGCAACTACTGGTTCTGAAGCACCAAGCGAAATATTACTCGACGATATTGTTGAAGTAATAAACGAAGCGACTAAAGACGATCGTATCTCGGTGATATTGCTTGATTTACAAGAGATGCCTAAAGCACATTTAAATAAACTTAAGCAAATTACAAAGGCTATTGATGCCTTCAAGCAAGCTGGCAAAAAAGTAATTGCATCGGGTTATTACTATACTCAAGCACAATACTATATTGCATCGCATGCTGACGAAATAGCTATGCACCCATACGGCAGCGTAGGTATTGAAGGTTATGGCATGTACCCGCTTTACTTTAAAGATGCACTTGAAAAGCTTGAAGTAACGCAGCATATTTTCCGTGTTGGTACATTTAAGTCAGCAGTAGAACCTTTTATTCGTAACGACATGTCCGATGCAGCTAAAGAAGCTAACCGCGTTTGGTTAGGCGCTCTTTGGAGCGAATACAAACAAGATGTTGCCGCTGTTCGCCCGTTTGATGAGTCAAATTTTGACGAAACAATGGACGTATATCTAGAAAAAATGAAAGCTGCCGATGGCGATGCAGGTAAATATGCACTTGATCACCAGTGGGTTGACTCTTTAAAAACAAATCAGCAAGTTCGCAAACAATTAATTGATTTAGTGGGCACACAAGAAGATGGTAAGACATTTAAGCAAGTTTCATTTCGTGAATACTTAAGCTTAATTAAACCGCCTATTGAAATTGATAACCCTATTACCGAAAAAGTAGCGGTAGTTGTTGCTAAAGGTACGATTGTTGATGGTGAGCGTAAAGCGGGCGAAATTGGGGGTGACTCTACAGCTGCCCTACTTCGTAAAGCACGCCTTGATGATAAAGTTAAAGCGGTTGTACTACGTATCGACTCTGGTGGCGGTAGTATGTTTGCCTCTGAAGTTATTCGTGCTGAAGTATTAGCCCTTAAGGCTGCTGGTAAACCTGTTATTGCTTCAATGAGTTCTGTGGCTGCATCAGGTGGTTATTGGATTGCCTCTGCTGCAAACGAAATTTGGGCAGCACCAAGTACAATTACAGGCTCAATTGGTGTATTTGGTACCTTTATGACATTTGAGAAAACCTTATCGAAAATTGGTGTTTATTCAGATGGCGTTGCAACAACCGAAATGGCTGGCTTTTCTATCACTCGTCCACTAAATGAAAAAATGGGTCAAGTAATTCAAATGAACGTTGAGGAAGCATATGGACGCTTTTTAAATGTTGTTGCTGATGCGCGTAATATGACGCCTGAGCAGGTTGACAAAATTGCCCAAGGCCGTGTATGGATTGCATCTCAAGCACTTGAACTAGGTTTGGTTGATAAGCTAGGCGACAAACAAGGTGCGATTGAAGCCGCTGCTGCACTTGCCAAGCTTAATCATTATGAAGTTAAAACTATTAAACAAGATTTAAGCTCGCAAGAAAAAATGATCCAAAACATTTTTGGTAATGCGTCTATTAAATCTATGCTTGGTTTGCAAACACAAAAAACATCTGTGTTAGCAACACAAGCTAATTTACAAAGTGTTATTAACCAATTAAGTACTGAAGTTGAAAACCTTAAAGATTACAACGATCCACAAGGTGTATACGCACGCTGTTTAGTGTGTAACGTTGCACAATAAAAGTGCATAGCTTCACCTAATCAGCTGTATTTAAAGCTGCTTAACGTTATACTAGGCCCAGTTTTTTTACTGGGCTTTTTTTATGAAACGTAAACGCATTTATATCGCTTATACTGGCGGTACTATAGGTATGAAAAAATCGAGTCGAGGCTATATTCCAGCTGAAGGTTTTTTAACAGAAACCGTAGTGAATAACGCAGAATTTAATCGTGATGAAATGCCTTTGTTTGATATTCACGAATACTGCCCTCTTATAGATTCTTCAGACATGTCTCCAGAGCATTGGCAACTCATTGCTAATGATATCAAAGATAAATACCAAGATTATGATGGTTTTGTGGTGCTCCATGGCACTGATACTATGGCGTATACAGCCTCAGCGCTGTCATTTATGTTCGAAAATTTGACTAAACCAGTGATTGTAACCGGCTCACAAATTCCGCTCTCACAATTACGTTCTGATGGCCAAGTAAACTTACTTAATGCCATGTATTTAGCTGCAAATTATCCTATTGCTGAAGTAAGTCTCTTTTTTAATAACCAACTGTTTAGAGGTAATAGAGCAACTAAAGCACACGCGGATGGGTTTAATGCTTTTGCCTCGCCGAATCTAGACCCCTTAGCGTTATCGGGTATTAATATTCAACTTATTAAGGGGCAGCTTAGCCCATATGTTGAAAATGAGCTGCAAGTTACACCTATTACACCTCAACCTATCGGGGTGCTTTATTTGTATCCTGGCATTAGCCAAGAGGTAGTTAAAAGCTTGGTCAATGGCAATATTAAATCACTGGTGCTACTGAGTTTTGGTGTAGGTAATGCACCACAAGATCCGAGCTTTTTGTCAATACTCGAAGAAGCAAGTAAACGTGGCGTCGTAATTGTTAACTTAACTCAGTGTTTAAAAGGTCATGTAAACATGGGTGGCTATGCAACAGGTAATGCGCTATTAAATATTGGTGTAATAAGTGGGTATGATATGACCCTTGAAGCATGTTTAACTAAGTTACATTATTTATTTAGCCAAAAGCTTGAAGTCGAAACGATTCGTCATTTAATGCAAGATAACTTACGTGGTGAGTTGAGCCGTTAATTTTTAGCCTGTAAAAATACAAAAGGCACGCTAAATAGCGTGCCTTTATCGTTTTAAACAACTGTTTTTTATCTAACTTTAGCGTCTATATCTACTAAATCAGTTAAATGACACATTTCACCACTGTGGGTTTTTATGCCGTGCTCACCAAAGTAATCACGCTGGGCTTGAACTAAATGCCCATTACTCGGTGTAGTTAATGTTGCTAAATACGTTTGTGTAGCTCCCAATACAGGGAATGCTAAACCAGTCATTATTGCTTGACCGGTAATTTTTCGCAAAGAGTTAGACTCTTTTTCAAGAGTGTCAATAAATTCAACACCTTGTGCAACGCTATCAAGGTAGTCAGCACGAATTATACAACCAGCGCGCCACGTTTGAAGCGTTTTAGATAAATCTACTTTCCACTGATGAGTACGTGATGCACCTTTAATTAGCGCTAGACCTTGACGATACGCAAGTAAGCTTGCAAGTAAGAACGCGTCTTTTAGCTCTTCTAAATCAATTTCAACATTGTTCGTTGATTTAGATGCATATGTCATCTCTTGTGCAGCCGTTGTGTTGCATGCATTAGTTAAATGACGAGCTTGAACAGCAGCAACAAGTGAAGGGACAGCAATACCAAGTTCGAGTGCATTTTGCGCAGTCCAAAGACCAGTGCCTTTAGCGCCAACTTTATTATCAATTAAGTCCGCAAGCGGTACATTATTATGATTTTCAAGTGACAATATATGGCTAGAAATAGACAGTAAGTAACTATTTAATTGACCTTCTGACCAGTCATTAAATATCTCAGCTACTTCTTTTGGAGAACGATTAGTACCTAAACGAAGTAATTGGTACACTTCTGCAATAAGTTGCATCAGTGCGTATTCAATACCGTTGTGAACCATTTTTACAAAATGACCACTTGCTGATTGGCCAACACGTGCAAAACATGAATCGCCATTATAGCTAGCAGCTACTTTTTCAAACCATGGCTCAATACGTTCCCAACCACCTTCAGAACCACTTGCCATCATTGCAGGACCATGGCGAGCGCCTTCTGCACCGCCAGAAATTCCCATAGTGGCAAATTCAAATTTATTTTGGTATTTGAGTTTACGCGTTATACCGTCTTTATAATTACTATTGCCGCAATCGACTATCATATCGTTACAATTAACGCCGGCCTCTACAAGTTCATTACAAACTGTATCAACTAACTCACCAGCTGGAACAAGTAATAAAATAGAACGAGGTGCCTCTAAACGCCTTACCATGTCACTTAAATCAGAGACAATGTGAAGCCTATCAGCCATGCCTTGTGATTTGGCACAACTTAGTAACTCTTCACCCGCATGTGGGTTTTTATCATAAGCGACTAGCGTTATCCCTTTTTCAATCAAGTTTAGGGCAAGATTTTTTCCCATAACGCCTAACCCTACTAATGCAACTTGCATCTAGTGTCCTCCTCGGTAACAACTATTTGGTTAGAAAATTCAGTGTATAAATTAAATAATACCGCGTGCATTATACTCATACAGTCATAAAATACTAACTATGAGCCCATACAACATGCTTTTTTATTACAGATAAATAAGCTACGTAATTATATCAAACATCAATGCTCTCGGGGTGACTAAAAGCAACGCTAATTGAAATTAAGATCATTGACGCATTCTGACACCGGTGTCATAATGATGACACAATAGTTTTGTATAAAATAGTGGCAAACCTTTGAAGTTTGCACATAATTAAAATATTTTAATCTAATATAGATATTTTAATTCAACAAAATAACGTCAACATGCTTTCACCAAGCAAACAGGAGAAATTGATGCTAAGACGCACGAAAATAGTCGCTACCCTTGGACCTGCTACCGATAGAGATAACAACTTAGAAAAAATTATTATCGCTGGGGCTAATGTAGTACGTTTAAACTTCTCACATGGTGTTGCCCAAGATCATAAAGACCGTGCGCAAGCTGTACGCGATATTGCAAAAAAATTAGGCAAGCATATTGCTATTCTTGCTGACCTTCAAGGCCCTAAAATCCGCGTTTCTACTTTTAAAGAAGGTAAAGTAACGCTTTCTGTGGGTGCAAAGTTCACTCTTGATGCAAAAATGGAAAAAGGCGAAGGCGATGTTAACTCTGTAGGTATTGATTATAAAGAATTACCTAACGACGTTAGCCCTAACGACTTACTACTCCTAAATGACGGCCTTATTCAACTAACTGTTGATGAAGTAGCTGGGCACTTAGTACATTGTACTGTAACTGTTGGCGGTGTTTTATCTAACAATAAAGGTATTAACCGTTTAGGTGGTGGCTTAACTGCTCCAGCATTTACTGAAAAAGATAAAGAAGATTTAATAACTGCCGCTGAAATTGACGTAGATTACATTGCCGTATCATTCCCACGTAGTGGCGACGATATGCGCTACGTACGCTCACTTGCTGAAGCTGCTGGTTCAAAAGCACAACTACTTGCAAAAATTGAACGTGCTGAAGCCGTTGAAACACAAGAAGCTGTTGATGACATCATTCTAGCGTCTGACGCTGTAATGGTTGCCCGTGGAGATTTAGGTGTTGAAATTGGTGATGCAGCTCTTATGGGCAAGCAAAAACTAATTATTCGTCGTGCTCGTTCATTAAACCGTACTGTAGTTACAGCAACGCAAATGATGGAATCGATGATCGATAACCCTATGCCTACACGTGCAGAAGTTATGGATGTTGCAAATGCTGTTCTTGATGGAACAGATGCTGTAATGCTTTCAGCTGAAACAGCTGCTGGTGATTACCCTGAAGAAACTGTTGCAACTATGGCACGTGTTTGTTTAGGAGCTGAATCTCAAAAAGAAACGCATGTTTCTAAACATCGTTTGGATAGTCGTTTTTCTAACAATGCAGAATCTATCGCACTTTCTGCTATGTATGCAGCTAATCACTTAGATTCTGTTAAAGCTATCATCACGCTTACTGAATCTGGTAGCACGGCTAAATTAATGTCACGTATCAGCTCAGGCTTACCAATCTACTCGCTTTCACGCCATGCGAGTACATTAGGTCAAACAGCACTTTATCGTGGTGTTTACCCAGTATTTTTTGATTCTACAAAAACTGAAAAAGACGGTATGGTAAAAGCGGCACTTGATACTTTAGTTTCTCAAGGTTCTTTACAGTCTGGCGATACAGTAATTATTACTCACGGTGACTCAATGGAAACTGTGGGCGCAACTAACACAATGAAAATTGTAACTGTTGCATAATTAATACCAATTCGCTTAATTAAGTGATCTATTTTTAGGATAGAAAAACGTGTTGATAGCTATTCAAAAAATCTCTATTTAGTTGTTCTCGGCAATTGCTCCTGAATTGCTCTACCTTCTGCATCCATGCAGTCGTAAATGAGAATTTTTTAACACAGGTAGCGACACGTTAGCCCCGCAAAATAACTAAGTATTGTTGCGGATTGGTATAATTACTAAATATAAAAAATGCGAGCTTAGCTCGCATTTTTTGTACCTGTAATAAAAGCGTTGGCTTTAACTTGCTAATGCCGCTTTAACCTTATCTCGATAGCTACGGCTCACTTTTAATTCTTGTCCGTTTTCAAGTACTAATAAATACTCGCCACTTACTTGTGTAACCAGCTTACTAATTTGTTTTGTGTTTACTATCGCACTGCGGTGTACACGCACAAATAACTGAGGGTCTAGCTCTTGCTCAAGCTCTTTCATTGTTTTACGAAGTATATGCGTTTGTCCATCTTCACAATGTAAACACATATAGTCACCTGCAGCATCAACCCATTGGATAGTCGCTACAGGTACCCGTATAATTTCACCCTGCTCTTTTACTGCAAGCGATTCTGGGTAACGTCTATCTGTTAAGGTATCGCCAGTGGCTAATTTTTTTAATATTTCTTCGCAATTATTACCAGTAATACCGGCTACAAAACTCGCTAGTTTTTTCTTATGGGCGTTGTCTTGCTGCGTTTTTAAATAAGTATGCACTTTTTCTACCGCCTGTTTTAATCTGTTATCATCAACGGGTTTTAAAATGTAATCGAGAGCATGAATTTCAAATGCTTTTACAGCAAACTGATCAAAAGCAGTTACAAATACAATAGCAGGTAGTACTTTTGTACTTTCGCTAAGCGCTCTTGCCACCTCAAAGCCATTCATACCTGGCATCTGAATATCTAAAAAAACCAAATCGATTTTCTCGCTTTGGCACATTTCAATTGCATCAGCGCCTGAACTACACAATTTAATTACTTCAATATCAGAATATTCTTCAAGTCTTACCGCTAAACCTTTTCGCGCTAACGGTTCATCATCAACAATGAGTGTTTTTATTTTAGTCATTTTTCACAGCCTTCTCAAAAGGTACTCGCAGATTAACTTTTAATCCACTTGGCGTATTATGTGATAATACAAACGAATAATTATTTTCATACAACGTTTTTAATCTATCTTTGGTGTTAGCAACACCTACACCTTGAGCGTTAACTAATTGGCCATCAAGTATTTCAGTGCCTGGGCCGTTGTCACCCACTTCTAGTAATAATTCATTCGCAAATACTTGTGCTTTAATATCAATTACACCACCTTCTGTCAGATGGGCAATGGCATATTTAATCGCGTTTTCTATAATTGGTTGCAAAATTAAGCTCGGTACTAAAGCCTCTTTTGCTTGCTCGCTAATATCTACATTTACTTTCAATCGCTCATCAAAACGGACGCGCTCTATTTCTAAATAAAGCATGAGAGCATGTAGCTCTTGCTCAAGCGGTACTTTTTTAATTGGATCGGTATTAAGTGTGTAACGTAAAAAGTCACTTAACCTTGCTACCATTAAGTTAGCATCTTTGTTTTCTTTAACCAAAATTAAAGTAGAAATAGCGTTAAGTGTATTGAATAAAAAATGGGGGTTGAGCTGATACCTGAGCATTTTTAGTTGCGCTTCGTGTGCCATCGTTGTGGCCTTTAACGCTTTTTGTCGCTCACTTTGTAATAACTGATAATATTTAACGCCAAAGTACAAACCACTCCAACATAAAATAATATAAACCGAATCTAAACCTTGCTGCAGGTAATAAAACCACTCCTCTGGTCTATAACCATGGCGGTATATTTCCCATAGATTGAATTTTTGAACGACAGCCCATAGAGTGCCCGTTATATAAGAGGCACCAAATACTACAATCATTAACACCCAGGGCGAGGCATTCCAAATTTTACGGTAAATATACCTAAGCGGCACTGTCATCAAACAACCAGCGTAAGCATTCAATAAAATAACAAATACATATATATCACGCATTTCAAATACTTTAGAGCCGATATAATTTACTAACGCGTAACCAATCCAGCCCGCGATTTGCAAAAGCCAAAAAAAACGTTGCCTGTTATCGACTAAAGATTGCCAGTTCAAAATAGATGTTTACTCCGTATGGTTAAAGCTAATTCCATAAAATAGGCGTTTGTTATTTTTATTATTTTTACCTATGTAGGGCTAATTTTCACAAAATTAGGTAGTCTTATTATATAGATTTATGAGTTTGCATAGCACTACAGCTTGCCTTGCTTTTTAAGAGTCTTACCGCAAACAAATAGTCGAGACACTAAAAAAGCGAAAGGTTATCCGCCTTCCGCTTTTTAAATATCAATAGCCTTGTGTAAATTAAGCTAGTTTATCTGATGCTACTTTGTAGGTTGGATCTTCAATCACATTCACTTCAACTAAATCTCGTGCTTTATGAAGCAACTGCGTACAGTCTTTACTTAAGTGACGTAAATGAAGTTGTTTACCTGCTTTTGTGTATTTGTCAGCAAGTGTATCAATTGCTTCTATTGCACTGTGGTCAGATACGCGGCTGTGTTTAAATTCAACAATCACATTTTTAGGATCATTTTTCACATCGAATAACTCAGAAAAGTTTTTAACAGAGCCAAAGAATAACGGACCATGTAGTTCGTACACCTTAGCGCCTTCCTGATCAATGTAGTTAGTTGTATATATCTGCTTCGCATGCTGCCAAGCAAATACTAGAGCCGATACAATAACACCCACACATACAGCAATCGCTAAATCAGTAATAACCGTCACGCCCGACACAAGAACAATTACAAATGCATCAGATAATGGTACGCGCTTCATCATTTTAAAGCTTGCCCATTCAAATGTACCAAGTACTACCATAAACATAACACCAACAAGTGCAGCTAATGGGATCATTTCAATTAAGCTAGAGGCAAAAATAATAAAACCAAGTAGCATAAGTGCAGCGCTTATACCTGATAAACGAGAGCGACCACCTGAATTTATATTGATCATTGATTGACCAATCATTGCACAACCACCCATTGCACCAAACATACCGCAGGTAATATTTGCAGCACCTTGACCAATACATTCTTTATTACTATGACCACGGGTTTCTGTAATCTCATCAATTAAGCTAAGCGTTAATAATGATTCAATTAAACCAATAGCCGCTAAAATAAGTGCATAAGGAAAAATAATTTGTAGCGTTTCGAAAGTAAACGGCACCATAGGAATATGAAATTCAGGCAAGCCGCCAGCGATTGTTGCAGCTTCGTCTCCAGTCATTCCTTTTAAGAAATCTAATACTGTATGCGCTTCTAAATCAAATCCAATCACTAATCCAGTTACAGTTACAATAGCAACTAGAGATGAAGGCACTGCTGTAGTCAATTTTGGCAAAAAGTGGATTATTGCCATGGTTAATGCAACTAAGCCAAGCATGATAAATAATGGATTACCTGTCATCCATTCTTGTCCGCCCATACCATCTGGCACTTTAAACTGCCCTAGCTGAGCTAAAAATATAACAATTGCTAACCCGTTTACAAAACCAAGCATTACCGGATGAGGAACCATACGGATAAACTTACCGAGCTTAAATACACCCGCGAGAATTTGCAGTATTCCCATCAGCAACACAGTTGCAAATAGATACTCAACACCGTGATCAAGCACTAAACTTACCATGACAACAGCTAGTGCACCGGTTGCACCTGAAATCATACCAGGGCGACCACCAAAAATAGCCGTAATTAAACCAACGATAAACGCGGCATATAGACCAACCAAAGGTTCTACATTTGCAACAAAGGCAAACGCAACTGCTTCTGGGACTAAGGCTAACGCCACAGTTAATCCAGATAGAATATCGTTTTTAGCAGAGCTAGGCGCCCTACTGAGTAAGTTAAACATTGAGGTCCTCAAATGGTGTAATCGGTATCAAAAAAAGCGCTAAATTCTACCAAATTAGCGCTCAGTTAACAATTATCATTATGTGGTTAAGCTAAACTAAAAATGGTTTAGCTTTTAAAAGAAGTGCTTTTACAAAGGAAGGGAAGTACTGCGTTTTACACATGTCATTGTTACATTAGAATGTACTTCTTGGACGTATTCTAAGCTTAGTAAATTATCGCGCACAAAATGCTCATACCCTTCTATGCCTTGTGAAATTATGCGTAGCATAAAGTCCATGGTACCAGCCATAGTGTAACACTCTGTTACCTCGTCGTAGCTCATGATCAGCTTTTCAAACTCAGCAAGATTCTTTTTACCGTGATTTGATAAACGCACATGTGCATATACAAGCATATCAAAGCCAAGTTTTTTCTCATCTAAAAGAGCCACTTTGCTTTTTATATAACCATCTTGCTCTAGCTTAGCGATTCGACGCCAGCATGGAGATTGAGACAAGCCTACTTTATCTGCAATTTCTGCGGTTGATAAACTAGCATCTTGTTGTAAAAGTGCCAATATTTGGCGATCTACGTGATTTAGAGACATTTTATTTCTTATTTATCAAATAAACTGGTTAAATTATACAACCATTTTAAAACTCAGTCTGCTTATTTTTAATGTTTATGCAGTTTGTAAACTTAAAATAAGCAACTTAACCAAACTTACCACTTATAAAAGGATTTGTTTTCTTTTCAAACCCCACCGTAGTGTCGCTACCATGTCCTGCCAATATTTTAGTATTATCAGGTAAGGTTAAAATATGCGTCTTAATCGACTCTATAAGTTGTTCACTGTTCCCCTTAGGAAAGTCAGTGCGCCCTACTGAGCCTTTAAAAATAACGTCACCGACAATAACGCACTCATAGTCTGGTTGGTAAAACACTATATGACCGGGTGTATGCCCCGGGCAATGTTTCACTAAAAAGCTAAGTTTACCTACGCTCACGGTGTCATTATGGTTTAGCCAAATATCCGGATAAAACGGTTCAATGGGTTTAAATCCAAACATCTGTGCTTGCATAGGTAAGTTTTCAAACCAAAAGTACTCATCTTTTTGTGGACCAATAATTTGTACGTTAAATTGATTTCGTAAAATATCAGCCCCACCCACATGATCTAAATGCCCGTGCGTTAACCAAATAGCACTTAATGCTAGTTTATGCTCATTAAGGACCGTTATTATTTTATCAGTGTCGCCACCTGGGTCGATAACCACAGCGTGTTTAGTTTCGCTACACCAAATAATACGGCTGTTTTGTGCAAAGGCAGTGACAGGTATAGTTATGATTTCCATATTAAATTTCTTTACTTTTTTGATCTGGAATAACAACTTCTTCTTCGAATGACATAAGTATTGGATACTTTAAGTACGCTTGATCATAAAATGGACTTTGTTCATATAACCAGTTTAATCGAGCTTCTGCGTCACTCGCGAATGATTTATCTTTAAGTTTTTCATCAAACTTAAGCGCAAGCTTTGGGTTATCTTTTAGCATTTGGCGTGCATACGGAATTAGCGCATAGTTTTCCATGTACTCGGTACGCTGAAAAATAGTATTAAACTCACCCCACGCAAAAAATGAATCAGGACCTTCTGGGTGCAATAAATGCACAGCAAGCTCACCTGCTTTTTGTTGAGTATTGACTTGATACCAACCATCTAAATCTACATTTATAGCAGGGACGTAATCAAAAGTTGCTGATACTCTAAAACGCCCTTCAAATGGTGCTTTATCAAACGTGTATTCAGCCACCTTTGCAACTTTCAAAGGCTGTGTGTTTGCCCCTTCAAGTTTATTAATAGAGACACCATGTAACTTTAGTTTCTCAATAATGTTGCTATATACAGGCGGAATAAAAAAAGCTTTAGGTACTTCAACTGTATGCTGTACATCTTTTTGCCAATAAATAGGTAAGTCAGTATATGTATGTGCTTTACCCAAATATTTCACTTCATTTTGACCCGAAAGTGAATTCATGCTTGATGAATATTCAATGCCTTTAAACTGCGCAATCGTATCAGCTTGCTTGGCATAGCCACGCTTTACTATTAGCTGTTTAGGAACAAATTCTTGTTCTTTTTTTACTGCATTAGCTAATTCATGACTGTGCTTTGATAGCGCAGTAATAGCACCATCTAAAAATACATAAGTTCCCAATACACGTTGCTTGTAAGGCTTCAATGAATGATTTTCGACTAAAATAGTCGGCAATGACTTTAAATCCCCCCAACCATTTGAAAAACGTGGCGTAGCAACCCAGCCCGCTAACCCTTTTTTAAAGTCGCGCTTGTCCATAACAAAAACAAGTGGTCCTGGGATGTGTCCTTGCTTCGCTAGCGTATCGTCAATGAGAGGTTTAAAAAACTGGTTTAATGTATCTGATACCGCAGGCGATTCGCTCGAAAATACCGGATTGTAACCATAAGTCACATCGTATTGGTAATCTGCGCCGTCGGTAACGTGTACATCAATGTATAAATTTGGGTTGTAGTCGTTAATAACCTTTAAAACACTTCTAACTTCTGGGGTATCTAATTTAGTAAAATCACGATTTAAATTAAGGTTATTAGCATTTGTTCTAAAGCCCATTTTTGCAGGGCCCCGTTGATTAATGCGATTGAACGCACTGCTACGTTCGTGGCCATCTACATTTAAAATAGGAATAAATAATATGTTTACCTTTTTTAAAATGTCACGGCGCTTACCCGTCGCTATATCTCTGAGTAACATGAACATGGCATCTTTACCGTCTATTTCCCCAGAATGTATTCCTGCCTGGATAAAAATAGTTGGCTTAGTGCTATTAGCCATTTGCCTTGCTTCAAAAAAACCTTGCTCACTGGCAATTAGCATTTTTATTGCACGCTTACTATTACTATAGCCAATGGTTTGAGATTGAAACTGAGTAGGGTTTGCAGCAACTAACCTATCTACAAATGCCATTGTATTTGCATAATCGGGCGACGCTTCACCTGCAGATAACTCAAAGTCAGTAGTTAACGGCCCTTGTTTTTGTAAAAGCTCTACGCTTTTCCCCTGCCACTCAATGAGTGGAGGTAAGTGTGCGTCATACGTCACACTTGCAGATAAAATGAGTAAACTTGCAAACATAAAATTCTCTAACAAACGCCTTAATTATATAAATTATATCAACTAAATTTTTTATAATGAGGAAACTGCGGTGATTCAACAAAAAAATGCAGCCAAATACATTTCACTCATTCACACCTGTGTTTTTAGGCTTTATAACCTTATTAAGTATTATACCAATGTGCAATAATACTTAATCATTTTGCGGGGCTAAACATGTCGCTACCTGCGTTAAAAAACTCTCATTTATGACTGCATGGATGCAGAAGGTAGAGCAATGCAGGAGCAATTGCCGAGAACAACTAAATAGCGAATTTTTTGCCTAGCTATCAACACGTTTTTCCGCCCTCAAAATAGATCATTTAATTAAGCGAATTAGTATTACTCATTGGGTTAAGTTACTAAATTACAAGCACAAAAAAAGGAGCCATAGGCTCCTTTTTAATACTTATATAAAAAAGCTTAAGCGGCTAGGCCTTCTTTTGCTTTTTCTACAAGCGCTGCGAATGCAACTTGGTCATAAACAGCGATATCTGCAAGGATCTTACGATCGATTTCTACAGAAGTCTTTTTAAGACCATTGATAAAACGGCTGTAAGACAGACCATTTTGACGTGAAGCAGCATTGATACGTGCAATCCATAATTGACGGAAAGTACGTTTCTTCGCACGACGGTCACGGTAAGCGTATTGACCCGCTTTAGTAACAGCCTGGAAAGCTACGCGGTAAACACGTGAACGTGCTCCGTAGTAACCTTTTGCTTGTTTTAAAACTTTTTTGTGACGTGCACGTGCGACAACGCCGCGTTTAACTCTTGCCATTTCTAAAAACCCCTATTAAGCGAACGGTAACATACGTGAAACTAGACCATGGTCATTTTTATGAACCATCATCTTAGGACGTAGGTGTAACTTACGCTTAGAAGTTTTCTTAGTCAGAATATGACGAAGATGCGCTTGTTTACGCTTGAAACCGCCAGAAGCAGTCTTTTTGAAACGCTTAGCAGCGCCACTGTGACTTTTTAGCTTATAAGCCATTGCAATAACTCCAATTGTATTGCTTTTAAATTAGTAAGCAGGCGTGAGGTATATTTCTATAGCTCCACTTTTAGGCCTAACTTACTGCCATGTTCCGGTGAAGACCCAACATAAATGCCGCAATCTTGCTTTAAGACCGGTTAACTCAGGTGAATATTCGCATATTGCTTGCAGACCTGAGCTAATTTCGGTGCGTATTATCGCTTAAAAATTATTTTTTAGCAACAGGCGCCATCATCATAACCATTTGGCGGCCTTCAACACGATTTGGGAAAGACTCAACTACTGCAATCTCTTCTAAATCGGCTTTGATACGGTTTAATAATTCTATACCAATTTCTTGGTGAGCCATTTCACGACCACGGAAGCGGATAGTAATCTTAGCTTTATCACCAGCTTCTAAGAACTTACGTAAGTTGCGAAGCTTAACCTGATAATCACCTTCATCCGTACCAGGACGGAATTTGATTTCTTTTATCTGGATTTGCTTTTGCTTCTTCTTCTGCTCTTTTAGTTCTTTGCTTTTTTCAAAGATGAACTTACCGTAGTCCATGATTCTACAAACAGGCGGCTCAGCNCCCGCTGCATCGGCCATAGTTTGCGCGTCTTGTAATGACTGAATTCCAGCTTGTTCGCCTTCAATGTCAATTAAACGAACTTCTTGCGCTGTAATTTCTTCGTTAATACGATTTTTTTGAGCTGTTTGTTGCCCTTTCTTGCCGCCTCTAATAGTACGTTCCTCCAAGAATATCAATAATATAAGCGTGTAAATGGCTGTTTGTTAATGCCTTACACGCTCGATTTTTACTGTCGATTTTTAATTTCTTCACTAATTTTAGCTACAAAATCATCAACATTAAATTTGCCAAGGTCTTCACCTGTGCGAGTACGCACTGCTACTTCTTGCTGTTCAACTTCTTTATCGCCAACAACAAGTAAATATGGAATACGCTTCAGTGTATGCTCACGGATTTTAAAGCCAATCTTCTCATTTCTCAAGTCAGCAGCGGCTCTAATTCCAAGTTTATTTAATTTTTGTACAACTTCTTTAACATAAGGAGCCTGTTTATCGGTAATATTCATAATTACCACTTGCTTTGGTGCAAGCCACGTCGGGAATAAACCAGCGTACTCTTCAGTTAAAATGCCAATAAAGCGTTCAATAGAACCTAAAATAGCACGATGTATCATTACAGGTGTACGACGCTCGTTATTTTCTGCTACATAAGTAGCACCTAAACGACCCGGTAATGCAAAGTCTAATTGCACTGTACCACACTGCCACGCTCTGTCTAAACAATCGTACAAAGTAAATTCAATCTTAGGACCGTAAAACGCGCCTTCGCCCGGAAGATAATCAAATTCAATATCGTTTAGCTTAAGTGCATCAGCTAAAGCAAGCTCTGCTTTATCCCACATATGGTCTTCACCAATGCGTTGTTCTGGGCGAGTAGATAGCTTAACTACAATCTTCTCAAATCCGAATGTTTCATATGTATCATAAACCATCTTAATACACGCTGACACTTCGTCCATTATCTGCTCTTCAGTACAGAAAATGTGAGCGTCATCTTGTGTAAAGCCACGTACACGCATTAAACCGTGTAGTGCACCTGATGGTTCATTACGATGACAACAACCAAATTCAGCCATACGAAGTGGTAAATCACGGTACGATTTTAAACCTTGGTTAAAGATTTGCACGTGACCAGGGCAGTTCATTGGTTTAATTGCGTATTCACGTTTTTCAGACTCAGTGGTAAACATTGCTTCTGAATATTTTTCCCAGTGACCTGATTTTTCCCAAAGTGAACGGTCCATCATCATTGGACCTTTTACTTCTTCGTACTCATATTCGCGTAATTTTTCACGTACAAATTCTTCAAGCTCGCGGTAAATGCTCCAACCATCGTTGTGCCAAAATACCATGCCTGGCGCTTCTTCTTGCCAATGCCATAAATCAAGCGCTTTACCAATACGACGGTGATCGCGTTTTTCAGCTTCTTCAAGGCGCTTTAAATACGCTTTAAGTTGCTTTTTATCGCCCCACGCGGTGCCGTAAATGCGTTGTAGCATTTTGTTTTCTGAATCACCACGCCAATATGCACCCGCCACTTTCATTATTTTAAAGTTTTGGCAAAATTTCATGTTAGGAACGTGAGGTCCACGACACATGTCTACATATTCTTCGTGATGATATAACCCAGGACGGTCATCTTTAGCGATGTTTTCGTCCAAAATTTCTATTTTGTATGTTTCGCCACGCGCTTCAAATGTATCGCGTGCTTCTTGCCAGCTTACTGTTTTTTTCACTACGTCGTAGTTGGTTTTTGCAAGTTGCAGCATACGCTTTTCAATTGCTTCAAGATCATCTTGTGATAGTGAGTGTTCCATATCGATATCGTAGTAAAAACCGTTATCAATGGTAGGACCAATTGCCATTTTTGCGTCTGGGAAAAGTTGCTTAACTGCATGACCGATTAAGTGAGCACAAGAGTGACGAATGATTTCAAGGCCGTCATCGTCTTTAGCGGTAATGATCTCAAGACGAGAGTCATCACTAATTAAATCACATGCATCAACACGGTCGCCATTTACACGGCCCGCAATGGTCGCTTTAGCTAAACCAGGACCAATGTCGTTTGCAACATCAAGCGTGCTTACAGGGTTTTCAAAACTACGTTGACTTCCGTCTGGAAGAGTAATAACTGGCATTATAAATCCTTGCTACAGTGGTGACACCTACAATGTATCACGTGTATTTTTAATAAATTAAATGAGAATGACTCGACAACGCTTTTACGAATAAGCATTGACTAATATATGTAGATGAGGAGTCTATTCAACTACAAAGATATATTGTCGCGTGCCGCGCATTTAATTACAAGTTTAAAGGGGTGAAATCGACCCGTTTTATCCACAAAATGTAGCTTTTAAAGCAAAAAAATCATTTTATTAAAATATAAAAGCATCAATGCATTAATTACGCGCCTACAGCTATACCCACACTCGCATTTTAATGTGCGTTGCGTATAATACTGCGTAATTAAGTTATTTTAGAGAATAGACATGAGAACATGTGGTGTAGAAATTACCGGTAGTGATGTACTACTTTGTATTTTAAGTAAAGATAATGACGTATTTGATATTCGCGATGTGCGCCAAACACGCTTTACCTTAGGTAACGGTAACGACACTGAAGTAATGCGTAAATTTCAATTCGATTTTGCAAAACTAATGCAAGATTACCAAATTGATTCTGTTGCAATTCGTGAGCGTCAGCCTAAAGGTAAATTTGCTGGCAGTGCAAAAGGCTTTAAAATGGAAACTGCAATTCAATTAATCAACAACTTAGATGTACGTTTATTTACTACAACTGAAGTTAAAGAGCAGTTAAAACGCAACCCCATCCCTATTGATTTTGAAGAAACAGGCCTTAAAAAGTACCAAGAAAATGCTTTTGTAAACGCTTACGTTTATATCATGAAAAAAACATACCGCAGCGACGAAATGTAAAATCATTACTCGTTTAAAAACGCGTACTTACATTGTAAGACGCGTTTTTTTGTGTCTAAAAAGTAGTATTAGCTTTTATTAATCTAATAATACATTAGTCTAACCACACTTCTCTTTGTCGACAATATGTGTTTATTTTAACTTTGTAGTTTACATAACTCACACACATTTTCATGGAGAGAGCAATGCACACAAACACTACCCCGGTAAAAGAAGTAGAGCAAATAAATCACTTGCCGTTATCTCAAAGCTACTTTAAAGGTATACAAAGCACACCTTTAACAAATTCAACTATAGGCGATTACTTTGACTTCATTGTCGACAAAAACCCAGAGGCGTTAGCTATTGTAGTTCATCACCAAGGTATTAGATTAACGTATAAAGAATTTCAAAAAGAAGTTAATCAGCTTGCTAAGGGGTTACTTGCCCTTGGCGTAAAACCAGGTGAGCGCGTTGGTATTTGGTCTCCTAATAATATTGAGTGGTGCTTAACCCAATTTGCAACGGCAAAAATTGGCGCAATAATGGTGTGCATCAACCCGGCATATCGTCCTAACGAATTACAATATGCTTTAAATAGTGTTGAATGCTCAACTCTAATCACAGCATCAAATTTTAAAGGCAGTGATTACTTAGAAATGCTTAATGGTTTAGCGCCAGAACTTGCAACTTGCGATAAGTACACACTTAATTTAAAAGCACTACCCACTCTTAAAAATATAATCCGCATTGGCGATGAAGCATCTCCTGGTATGCACTCTTTTAATGATGTTATTAACTTGCCAACAGCAGCTCATGAGCTTGAATTAAAAGCAATAGGTGAAAACTTAAATGCTGATCAAGACATCAATATACAATTTACATCAGGTACAACAGGCAACCCAAAAGGCGCAACGCTCACTCATAAAAATATTTTAAATAATGCGCTATTCGTCGCCGAATCTATGCACTTTACGAGCGATGACAAGTTATGTATCCCTATCCCGTTATATCATTGCTTTGCAATGGTATTGGGTAGCTTATTGTGTGTTAGTAAAGGTGCAGCAGCCATTTACCCTAGTGATTCGTTCGATGCAAAAACCACGCTTGATGTAGTTCAACAAGAAGGATGTACAGCGCTGCACGGTGTACCTACTATGTTTATTAGTGAGCTTGAGCTGAGTAACTTTAACGATTATGACCTAAGTACTTTACGCACGGGTGTAATGGCAGGCTCTACATGCCCAGAGCAAGTAATGCGCAAAGTACAAACACAAATGAACATGCATCAAATACTGATTGCTTACGGGCAAACGGAGTGCAGCCCCATAAACAACATTACCGAAACAGACTCTTCAATAGAGCGGCAAGTAACAACGGTTGGCCGCGCACTTGCCCATACCGAGGTTAAAATAATTGACGAGCTGGGTAACATTCAAAAAATTGGTCAACCTGGCGAAGTGTGTAGTAAAGGTGCAGGCATAATGCGCTGCTATTGGAATGACGAAGCTAAAACAAAAGCCACAATAGATGACGAAGGTTGGCTGCACTCTGGCGATTTAGGTGTCATGGATACAGAAGGGTTTGTTACGATTGTTGGGCGTATAAAAGATATGATTATTCGCGGCGGCGAAAACATTTACCCTCGAGAAATAGAAGAAGTACTTTACACCTACCCTGGCATTCAAGATGCTGCCATATTTGGTATAACCGATGAAAAGTATGGCGAAGAAGTGTGCGCTTGGATCCAACCAAAAGAAGATGCTGTACTTGATGAGCAAGCAATTCGTGAGTTTTTAAAAGACAAACTAGCCTACTTTAAAATGCCACGACATATCCGTTTCGTAGAAAACTACCCAATGACAGTAACAGGTAAACTGCAAAAATTTAAAATGCGCGAGCAAATGCAAGAAGAGCTAAGCGACAACGCTTTTTCCTAGTTTCGTCTTTAAGTAACTGAGGCTCTGGGTAGGGAATTTATCTCAGAGCTATGTTCAGAGCTAGCAGCGTTAAATTTACGTATGTTAGGACTAATACTAAAAAGCACAGCCAATTGGCTGTGCTTTTTATGTACTGAATTTATTATAAATTCAACATTCTCTTTTTTAAACGTTCTAAATCAATCGCACTCGAACGCACTGTTAATTTAATATGGCTGTATTCATATTCTTCTTTAACAACACTCATACTCGATCGAATTTCGCCCACAATACCTTTAGCTGTGTACGGTATAACAATCTCTTCTTCAATCATGTCCTCTTGAGCAATGCCAATAATGTATTTGTGCAGTTTACTAATATCATCTGGATTACGTGTAGAAGTCATCATCGCATCAGGAAACTCATCCATTAGCGACTGCTGTTGATCAGTACTTAATTGGTCTGACTTATTCAGTACTAATAATTTTTTGCTACCTTCTACCCCAACTTCTGCCAGTACTTTATGTACTACTTCAAGTTGTGAGCGAAAAGAAGGATCTGAAGCATCTACAACATATAACAGTAACGACGCATCATGTGCCTCAGCGAGCGTTGAATGAAATGAAGCAACCAAATCATGAGGTAATTTTTTAATAAAACCAACCGTATCTGAAACCAATATACGAGGCTGGGTAATCGGATACAGCGCGCGAACAGTGGTATCTAGCGTTGCAAAAAGTTTGTTTTCGCCTTCTACATCACTACCTGTAATTGCGCGCATCATTGATGACTTGCCCGCATTGGTATAACCAATTAAAGCCACTGAGAATAGCTCAGAGCGCTGCGTACGTCTGTCCATCATTACATCTTGAACACTAACAAGTTCGCGCTTTAATTCTGCTAACTGATCGCGCACCTTACGGCGATTTAGCTCAAGTGTGGTTTCACCCGCACCTTTACCCATTTGGCGTTCTTTATCACCTGTTGATGTTTCACGAAGCCGTGGCGCGACATAATTAAGGCGAGCAATTTCAACTTGTAATTTTGCTGTTTTAGTACGCGCATGACGGCTAAATATTTCAATGATAATACCAGTGCGATCAAATACTTCTACACCTAATTGGTTCTCAACATTACGTAGTTGAGAAGGCGTTAAATCGCAGTCAAATACCACTACATCGGCACATGCAAACTCTAAATCGTTTGATGGAATTTCTGAGGATATTTCGGTTAAAGGGTCTTCATCAAGTAAATCATCTTCTTGCTCGTTTTCAACCATCCCTTTATTGCCGGTAAGGTGTGCTATTTCAGCTAGTTTTCCTGAGCCCAGTACATTAACTTTTTGGGTAGAACTTTGCTTTTGCGATTGTGTACCTACTACTTTAAAGCCTAATGTAGTTACCAAACGAGCAAGCTCTGCAAGCGATTCTGTTGCTTCGTCGCCTTTAAATTGTGGTGTACTAATAGAAATAAGTAACGCATTAGGAAGTGATGGTTTTGCAGTTAGTTGCATAATTTTTTATATGTTAATGCACCTAAAGTGCAAACCTAATTTTCATTCGAAAGTAACTTGATCCTACGCTGTTATGACCGAGCTTTACAGCGTTATAGCTTACGAATGCAATTATTATCTTTATTTTGCCAAAATTAGCGTTAATCTGTGAACTATTTGTGCGGGGGCAATATAATTTTTACACGCAAGTAAACCAATAAGTAACTTGGTGTTGTTATAAATGTATTTAATTATTAAGTGTTGGGGTTTAACATTGATAATAGGCTTTATGTAGCATTGCACATACACAAGCCCATTAACTAAAAGCTAATTAGCTAAAACCAGTTACTAAGCAGACTCTTCTGGACGATGCTGCTTTTGTACGCCGGTTAAAAACAAACGTAATATTTGATCGTTACAAACACGGTAATGTTTGTTATCTACTTTACGAGAAAATGCGCTTAACTCATGCTTACTTAAATCAAAATCAACAAGTGCAAGTGTTGCTATAACATCTTCTGCTTTCATATTTAAAGCAATACGTAGCTTCATAAAGATAATATTGTTGTTTAGCTTTTTCTCTGGCTCTGGTTGCTCACCTTCGCGTTTGCCACGTTGGGTATTAATAAACCCATTTAAAAAGCTTGCAAACTCAGTATCACTTATTGGGGTAAAAGCCTCTTCACCTTCTTTAGTTAACCATGCAATTACTTGCTCTTTGGTGACCGTATGCTCTGCTGATGCAAAAACATTGACCATAGCAGTATCAATTAAGTTAAAAGTGTAGCGAATGCGGCGTAAAATATCGTTATTAGTCAAAGTAAATCCCAAAGTGAGGTATAGCAACCAAGCAGTTATTGCTTAATTTTATATAAGCACCTAGTTTAACAGGTTTACTAATACCACCCTATTAATTTTTATCTGAGCTTCTTATACCTAGTTACCAAGCACCTTGGCAGGATCTACGCGCGTTGCTTGCCATGCAGGATAAATAGTGGCAAGTATCGCAAGCACAAACGTAACAATCACTGTAATACCAATGTCTTCAAGTACTAATTTACTTGGTAAAAACTCTATAAAATAAACGCCCTCAAGTGGATTGGCTCCAAATAATTGGCTTATCCACGTAAAAAGCTCACTTATATTAAGCGCTAATACCACGCCAATTAGTGTCCCTAGTGCCACGCCTACAAATGCTTGCATTAAGCCTTGCATTACAAAGGTGGCTAAAATAGTACTGTCTTTCGCGCCCATGGTTTTTAAAATTGCGATATTGCCTTGTTTTTCGCGTACTTCCATCACCAAGGACGATACAATATTAAAACTGGCTACCGCTATAATTAAAAACACCACAATATAAACAATGGTACGCACCATTTGAATATCTTGATAAAGGCTGCCTTGGGTTCTAAACCAACTAGAAATATACACGTAGTCGTCAATAGTTTGGCCCACTCTTAGCGCTATTTGATGCGCCGAAAACACATCATCAACACTTAAACGCAGCCCTGTTACTTGGGTTTCATCGTAACCCAATGTTTGCTGTGCTTTGTTAAGATGTATAAATGCAGCGGTACTATCAATCGGTCCGCCCATTTCTATAACACCTGCAAGGTTAAGTGTTACGCGTTTAGGCGCTAATAATGATTGACCTTTTTGACTAATTTGCGGAATAAGTAATGTAATGTTATCGCCTACTTTGGCGTCTAACTGTTTTACTATTTGTTTACCTAAAATTACATCGTCAAGGCCTAGCTGGCTGACTAATTTACCACTGGTAAACTGATTTACCGCCGATACATTACTCTCGAGCGATGGCTCTACACCTCGAATTTTTATCGCTTTTAGCTGGCTTTTATATTGCGCCATCCCATTCACTGCAATAAATGGCGCAGCCCCTGTTACATGCGGTTGTGTTTGTAAATCCTCAATTTTTTGCGACCAATTCGCGATGGGTCTACTTGGTGCTACATATTCAACCTGTGGCACAACACTTAGTAATCTATGTACTAGTTGCTGCTCAAAACCATTAATTACCGACAGCGCCACAATTAAAACCGCGACACCTAATAAAATACCAATAGTGGACGCTTTAGCGATAAAACTAACAAAGCCGTTTTTTTCATCTTTGTGGCCTGAATAGGCTCTAAAACGTTTACTTAAAAATGCACTAAGCAACATGCTGCGACTCTTTAATAGCTAGTTTTCCATCGTCTAAATAAGCTATTTTGCCCAGCTTATCGGCAAGTTCTAAATCGTGTGTAACTACCACAAAACTGGTGTTTAAGCTTTGGTTAAGCTCATTAATTAAATCGTAAATTTTAATCGCATTTTGTTTATCTAAATTACCGGTTGGTTCATCAGCAAGCACAAGCGCAGGTTTTGTAACCAGTGCACGGGCAATAGCCACGCGTTGGCGCTCTCCACCAGAAAGCGCAGACGGTTTATGCGAGCTGCGATGTGCAAGGCCTACTTTTTCGAGCATATCGAGCGCTTGAGCTTTGGCTTCTTTTGCACTCAAGCCTTTAATTAATAATGGCATAGCCACGTTTTCGACTGCGCTAAACTCCATTAATAAGTGATGAAATTGATAGATAAAGCCCAAGTTTTGGTTTCTAAATGCGGCTTGCTCTGTTCGCGAAAGTTTTGCAACTTCTTGGTTTTTAATTTTAGCGCTACCTGAGCTTGCGGTATCTAATGTGCCAAGTATGTGTAAAAGCGTACTTTTACCAGAGCCAGAACTCCCTACAATAGCGAGCATTTCACCTTGCTGCAGCGCTAAATCAACACCTTTTAATACTTCAACTTGGTTGCTGCCATCTTGATAAACTTTACTTAAATTTTCACAACTAATTACTAAATCATTCATAACGTAATACCTCTGCTGGTTTTACTTTTGCGGCTTTACGCGCAGGATATAAGGTAGCTAAAAAGCTCATAGCAATACTGGCAAACGCTATTATTACTAAACTCAAAATATCAAATTTTACCGGAAGCTCTATACCTGCCAATAAGTTTAAGCCCACTAATGCAAGTAGCTCATTTATATATAAACTAAATATTACACCTAAAAATGCGCCTATTGCTGTACCAATTACGCCGTTATATAAGCCTTGCACCATAAACACTTTTTGCACTTGCGAAGGCGTTAAACCTAACGTTTGTAGTATGGCCACTTCACCTTGTTTTTCGCTTACCATCATGGTTAATGCCGATACAATATTAAATACAGCCACCAATACAATGAGGGCAAGCAACATAGACATAATGCGCTTTTCCATAGCAACGGCTGCAAATAGAGTACCTTGGGTACTGCGCCAATCACTATAATTATGATCTTGTAAAATACGCTGGCTTGCTTCAATAAACTCATCTAGTTCGAAAGGTTCGTGCAATGAAACACTTAAATTTGGGGCAGTGTTTTTATCCAGCTTTAATACCCGTTGTAGTGAAGCGCCACTTGTAAACGCAAGTGCCATATCTATCTCAGATCCGGTTTCGTATATTGCGGCCACTTTAAATAAACGCTGGCTGGGTACTCGCCCAAGAGGTGTATATGTTGAAGCATTAGGCATAATAACGCGAAGCTTATCACCCACGCTAACGCCTAATTTACGACTCAAATAACGGCTTATAGCAATGTTGTAATTTTTGTTTAATACAGTTTTCCAATCGCCTTGCACTATTTTATCGGTAATTTTATACAAAGACCCGCTGTCGTTATAAAGGCCTTGTAGTAAAACGCCGTGCAAGTCTTTATTCGTTTGCAAAATAGCTTCGCCGTGGCGATATAAGCTTACATGATCAACATAAGGAGATTGTTCGAGGTCGGTTTTAAGGGTGCCCATTTGGGTGGCAGTGTGTTTACCTGCGCTAACTTCAACATGCGGAATAAGTCCAAGCATATTGGTTTTTAGGCTATTTTCAAACCCGTTCATTACACTGCTTACCGTAAATAATGCCATTAAACCAATAGCGATACCGGCAATAGAAAAAAACGAAATAAACGATATAAACGCATTTCCTTTAGAGGAGCGACTATATCTAAGCCCTATAAATAAGCTAACCGGTTGAAACATATTATTTTTAACACTTATCGTAAAAGTATTGAGCAATAGTAGCACGAAAAAAGTGCCTTTGGGTATGGCGTAAAATGTAAGAAATAATTTAAAAATCTGATACTTGGCTATATTTACAGCAATACATGCTTAACCATTAATTCGCGATTAAGCTTTCAGCCCTTTAACTAAATAATCGAGCAATACCCGTACATTAGTCGCCACAAACTGCCTTGGTGGATATACGCCCCATACCCCTTCTTGCTGTGGTTGATAGGGTGTTAAAATAGGCACCAATTGCCCTGAGTTAATTTCGTTTTCAATGTAGTAGTCTGGGAGTTGTACAATACCGAGCCCCTTTTTTGCGCCATCCACCAGCGCCCAACCACTATTACACTGTAGCCGCCCTGCTATTTTAATGTCTTTATCGCGCCCATTTTCGTTTACGCGCCAGTAGCTACTATTCCCAATTAAACATTCATGGCTGTTTAGCTCGCCTAAAGTATGCGGCTCACCAAATCGCGTTAAATACTGCGGTGCAGCGCACATAATAAAACGCCGCGCACTTAACCTACGCGCTTTTAAGCTCGAATCTTTTAAATGCCCTAACCTTATGGCTAAATCAAATCCGCCCTCTAATAAGTTTTCTTGCTCGTTACTTAGTGTGGCAACAACTTCTACCTCGGGATGCTCCTTCATAAAATTATGCACTATGGGCATAATAAAGCTCTCTCCGTACATAACTGGTGCTGTGAGCTTTATTTTACCTTTAGGCGTACTTTGTTGCTGAGCAAGGCCTTGAGTTGCCTCGTCCATAGCGTGTTGTAAGTGCTTTATTTGATGTAAGTACACTTCACCTTCTTTAGTTAAAACCACTTTACGAGTAGTACGAGTTAAAAGCTGGGTATTTAAACGTTGCTCAAGCGCCGTAACATGGCGGCTAATATGCGCAACCGAAAGCCCAAGCATTTTTGCAGCCGCAGTAAAGCTGCCCTCTTCACCAACCGCTATAAACTCATCAATTCCATCCCAACGTGCCATTATTACTATACTGTAAAAGTGTTTTAATAAAATTGAGATTATCATTATTTGAGAAACAAATACAATAAGCCCATCACCCAAGCAAATTGGGTCTACAATTATTTTTTAATAGCCAGTTAAAGGAAATAAAACACATGTCTGAATTTATTAAATCAAAAGCTGCCATTGCTTGGGGTCCTAATCAACCACTTAGTGTTGAAGAAGTTGATGTGATGATGCCTAAAAAAGGCGAAGTTATGGTAAAAATTACCGCTACAGGTGTGTGTCATACTGATGCATTTACATTATCAGGACAAGATCCTGAAGGCATATTTCCTGCTATTTTAGGTCACGAAGGCGCTGGTGTTGTCTATGCAGTTGGCGAAGGCGTAACGAGTGTTGAAGTGGGGGATCATGTTATTCCTTTATACACTGCAGAATGTGGCGTATGTAAAATGTGTACTTCAGGTAAAACTAACCTGTGTTCAGCCGTGCGCGAAACACAAGGTAAAGGCCTAATGCCAGACGGCACTACACGTTTTTTTAAAGATGGCCAACCAATTTATCACTACATGGGTACATCAACTTTCTCTGAGTACACTGTATTGCCAGAAATCTCACTTGCTAAAGTAAATAAAGAAGCATCACTAGAAGAGATTTGCTTACTAGGCTGTGGTGTAACAACGGGCATGGGCGCAGTTACCAACACAGCTAAAGTAAAGCCTGGCGACACTGTTGCTATATTTGGCTTAGGCGGTATTGGTTTGTCTGCGATTATTGGCGCAAAAATGGCTGGTGCAGGTCGTATTATCGGTGTTGATATAAACACCACTAAATTCGATTTAGCTACAAAACTAGGTGCTACTGATTTAATTAACCCAAAAGATTTCGACAAGCCAATTCAAGAAGTTATTGTTGAAATGACAGATGGCGGCGTTGACTACTCGTTTGAATGTATCGGTAATGTTGACGTAATGCGCTCAGCGCTTGAGTGTTGCCACAAAGGTTGGGGTGAGTCGGTCATTATTGGTGTGGCAGGTGCAGGCCAAGAAATATCAACCCGTCCGTTTCAGCTGGTAACTGGGCGTGTATGGCGTGGTAGTGCATTTGGTGGCGTTAAAGGCCGTTCACAACTCCCTGAAATTGTTGAGCGTTACATGGCAGGTGAATTTGCTCTTAGCGACTTTATTACTCACACAATGAGCCTTGAAGATATTAACGAAGCGTTTGATTTAATGCACGAAGGCAAAAGTATTCGTACAGTCATTCATTACTAATAAACTGCATTCGTAAAATAGCTTATTAATAAGCCGTAATACTTTTAAGTTTACGGCTTTTAAGGATTAAGTATGTTAGAAAATATCTCAAGTGTAAAAGTGTCTGGCGGTTGGCATAAGCAATATACTCACAGCTCGCAAAGTACACATTGCACTATGCGCTTTGCCGTATTTTTACCACCTGGCGCAAGTGAAGCAAATAAAGTACCGGTACTTTATTGGTTATCGGGATTAACCTGTACCGACGAAAATTTTATGCAAAAAGCCGGTGCATTTAAAAAAGCAGCAGAGCTGGGTATTGCTATTGTAGCGCCTGACACTAGCCCGCGTGGCGAAAACGTACCCAATGAAGACAGCTACGACTTTGCACAAGGCGCAGGCTTTTACGTAAATGCCACGCAAGCTCCTTACAACACCCATTTTAATATGTACGATTATGTTGTTAGTGAATTACCAGCATTGATAGAGCAACATTTTCCGGTAACAAGCACAAAAGCAATTAGCGGTCACTCTATGGGCGGGCACGGTGCATTAATGGTCGCACTTAAAAACCCGACTGCGTTTGTAAGTGCCTCGGCTTTTAGCCCTATTGTAAATCCGATTGAATGCCCTTGGGGTGTAAAAGCATTTACTGGTTATTTAGGAAATGATAAAGCGCTTTGGAAGCAATACGACAGCTGCGAGCTGATGAAAAACGCAGAGCAAGCTAATTACTTACCTATGTTAGTGAGTCAAGGTGATGCCGATGGTTTTTTACAAGAACAACTTAAGCCAGAAAACTTAGTCGCTATTGCAGATAAAAAAGGCTACCCGCTTACACTTGAAATGCAAGCAGGCTACGACCATAGCTACTTTTTTATAAGCAGCTTTATTGACCAACACTTATTATTTCATCATCAGTTTTTAACTGCTTAGACTCATTAGTGTGTAGAGATGACTTTTCTACCTCTACACACTCTTTTAGACTTTTAGTGACCTGCCTACATACTTGCGTAGTAGTGCTTTCCCCTTTAACTAGGCTAACAAGAGCCGAATCTATCTTTAATCCCATATCAGTAAAGTTAAATCCGTTTTTATCTGTAGGTACTGGCTCTAGTGGGTTTTTATAAGGTGTTGACTGCGCCGGGCTAATACTATTTTTATCATTACGCGCCTGAGATTGTGCTTGCCCATCAATAATAGCGCCCGCAACTGTACAGCCAGAAAGGCAATAAAAAAACAAAAGTACAATAATTGTTTTCATCATTCATCCTTAACAAAATATTACCTAAATTGTATACGTTTTTTATTGTAACTCTGTAAAAAAATGTAAGTATTACTACCTAAAATCATTTATAAACTTTCTTGTAACACCCACCAGCTGCAATATAAAAAATGGCGACCCTAAATAACCTAAAATTTTATTAATGGTAGGTTGTAAGTGTTCTGTGAGAAGTTCAGGAAATAAAAAAGCAAAAACAGATAACCCAGCGCAAAATAGTAACGCTGTTTTTTCAAGTTTAGTGGGTGTGATTAATGTTTTATTTAAAGGCAAAAGGTTCACATAGGTGTCTTTTAGGTATGATAAAAGAGTACGGGGCTTTAAAACTCAGATCAAATTAACTATCGCGTAAAATAGTAATAAAAACATGTAAAAGTTTACTCAATAATTTTTATTAAACTCAGCTTCCTACAATAAACCATTGATTATTAGTTATTTATGCAATGGCCCACTGTTTGCTTATTATTAACAAAATTAACCCGCATAGGCTCAATAATGGAAATTGATTTACAGTGGAATGAAATCATCGATAACTTAATACATTTAGGTATTGCATACCTACTTGCGCTACCTATGGCTTACGACAGAGAGCGTAGCCATGATGGTGCAGGCCTTCGTACCTTTCCTCTTGTTGCTGTTGCATCGTGTGGGTATGCATTAATAGCGATGTCGGTTTTAGATGGCGCAGAAGCTCAATCTAAAATGTTGCAAGGCATCATTACTGGCATTGGTTTTATTGGCGG
>NZ_AUTI01000404.1:0-2852 GCF_000497995.1 Pseudoalteromonas sp. TB25 | reverse complement strand
GATATCATGCCAGGACGTCCGCCTACAAAGGCAATAATAACCGCAATACAAAATGAGGCGTATAAACCTACTTTTGGATCAACACCGGCAATAATAGAAAAGGCAATCGCTTCAGGTATTAGGGCAAGCGCCACAACAATACCAGCAAGCACATCGCCACGAACATTAGAGAGCCAATCTCTTTTTACGTGATCAAACATGTAATAAACCTAATTAGTTAGTTTCCCAAAGTATAGGGGAGTATTTTATTTAAATAACAGTGATTCTCGCGCAGGCGGCGATTAAGGTTGCACGTAACGTGCTGATGAAAAAGGGGAGTGGTTGCCTAGGGCGGCGTAAGTTTCAAGAAAAAAGCTCCTTTTGATTAGTTTATATTAATAATGCGGACGAATTATAAACATCACATATATATTAGCAATATGTTATTTGGCCTTAAAGACCAAACATTAATTTAATTATGCATTTGCTTATTTAAAACTCAAATGTAAAACCAAACTCTCTTAGTTTTTCGTATACGTTTATATCAAAACGGTACAAAGTAGCAGCTCGGTGAGCTACGTTGGTTTGTTTTTCTTTGCAGTTTATTAGTAAGTTCATTTTTTGGAACTTACGTCTAAAGTTAGGCTTATCGAGTGATTTATTTAAAGTCGACTCGTAAATTCCTTGTAGCTCAAGCAAGGTAAACTTTTCAGGGAGCAGGCTAAAACCAATCGGCTCNGCTCGAGCCTTACTTTATAGCGTAAGTAATCTAAGCCACTTTTTAAAATGTCGGCGTGGTCAAACATTAAAGGGAGAACGTTATTTACATCAAACCATTCACATTCTAAAGCATTGTCGCCGCTCACAAGATTGGTTTCTTCAAAGCGTACGAGCGAATAGTAAACAATGGTTATAATACGTCTAGCAGGGTAGCGGTCAACGTTACCAAAGGCACCTAACTGATCTAAATAAAGGTTTTCAACACCGGTCGTACTTTTAACAACACGCAGAGCTGCTAACTAATGGTGACTTTGAAGCCGGTCTTGATTCATGGCAATCACGAGGCAGTGCTACTATTTCACTTGAAACAACCCAAGCTCACAGCGGGCAAAACCTATAATGTATCTGCGTGGGTTAAGTTATCTGACGATAACACAGCGGTATCGCCAGGAATTAAACTTACACTGCAAATTGAGCATGCGAGCACTGAATACCTCGAGCTAACCACTGTTACAAACGTAGTTGCAGGCGATTGGGTAAAGCTTTCGGGCACTTATACCCATTCAATAACAACCGAGGAAAGTGCGGCTTTACTTTATGTGGAGTCAAACGAACTGACTGCTGATTTTCATGCAGACGACGTATCGGTCATTTTGGTAGAACAATAAACCAAACTAAAAGTAATTAACCCCACATTTGATAGTCTGTATTTTTATACAGACTATCAAATGTGGGGTTTCATAAAAAGAAGTGCACTATGCTTTTATATTAGTAATGAGTAACGCTTTAAAGCGACATATACCGTCATTATAAATACATTAGCACGATAACGCCGGTGCGTGAAAAGCTATATTAGTTTGACTCAAATGACGAAAGTTTCTTTTGAACGTTATTTCGCAATACATCGTCTATGTACTCATTAAATGCCTTATTACCGGTTATCACGGGGTTTCGTTGATCAGATTTACGATTTTTTAATGTATTAATTTGATTAATTAGATCATGTGAAAACGGGTGGTTTGAGATACTTCCATCAACATCGTTTTTGTTTGCAATTTTTTGAAAATAATTTAAAGAGTGCAAATAAGTTTGATTTGCTTCTTTAGTATCCGGTAAACCGGTACCTCCCCAAAGTGCAACTGTATGAGGTATGCCATTATCTGTAACAGGTATTATCAAAGACAACCCACCAGGCGTATGTCCTGGTGTAGCAAGTACAGTTAAATTAGTTTTACCTAAACTTATTTTTTCGCCATCGATAACTTGGGTGTAAGTGCTAGGTAATGGTATTTCGGTAGAAAAGTTACCGAAAGGATCAGTTAATACAGGTGCATTTGGATTATGGATGTAGTCCCACTCATTTTTTCTCATTAAAATTTTAGCGCCATAATGTGATTCAAAGTAGTGAGCGCCGCCATAATGGTCGCTGTGGCCGTGAGTAACTATTACGTATTTAATATCTTCAGGATTTAAGCCTAACTCTTTTAGTCCAGGAACAATCACATGTTTGGCATCGTGCGGAGTCCACATGGTATCGATTAAAATAATGCCCTCAGTTGTAGTGATAACAAAAGTGCCTACGCTGATATATCCTACAAAATAAAGGTTATCAAATAGCTGAGTGGGTTCAACAACAGTGGTATTGAACAAATCACTAGAGGTTAGCGAGGAAGGTAATTTATTTAATCTAGTACTTATTTTATCTTCACTCAATTTTGTAATATTACCGTTATTTGATGTTGTGCAGCCGCTCAGTAAGTAAGTTATTACTGTAATCGAGAAAATGCCTAAAAATGTTTTTTTCATATTTTACACCTTAGTTAATTAGGCATATTAAAAGCCCAAGTAATAAACTTTAGTACGCCGTTTATTTAATTATTAAATACAGGGTATGAACTCAAAATTAAAATTTAATGGATAAAACAACCTTAGCCTTTGTTTGTTTAGAGATCGAGTTTGTTATCTTTATTCTAAATGAGAGATGCGAAAGCATTAGTCATTTTGTAAATGAGGGTTTGAATAACGATAGAAGCGAATATATCGTTATTCATTGTATTTAAAATAGCTCTAGGTTACTTACTATCCTAGGCGTTTATATCATTGACTCGGTTAATTATGATATTAATTAAAAAAGCACATAAAATAACGGCAGG
>NZ_AUTI01000403.1:0-29274 GCF_000497995.1 Pseudoalteromonas sp. TB25 | reverse complement strand
CCCGCCTGTAAGAATCAATAATGGAAGTTTTTTTAACCTCAACCGTCACTGTTACACTTGCCGAAATTGGCGATAAAACCCAGCTTTTATCACTCCTGTTAGCTGCCCGTTTTCGTAATAAAGGCGCACTTATTCTTGGTATTTTAGCCGCAACTTTACTCAATCATGGCCTATCAGCGTGGTTTGGGCAGTGGTTAAGTAATAGTTTTTCTTCTGAATATTTACCTTGGCTTGTAAACATCAGCTTTATTGTTGTTGGCCTTTGGCTATTAGTTCCAGATAAAGACGAAGATGTAAGTAGTAAATACGATAGCTACGGGGCTTTTTTAGTCGCTTTTGTATTATTTTTTATTGCAGAAATTGGTGATAAAACACAAATAGCGACAGTGTTGCTAGGCGCACAATATCAGTCTGTGTTTTGGGTAACGGTAGGAACCACGTTAGGTATGCTAATTGCTAACGTGCCTGTTATATATGCTGGTAATGCATTACTAAAAAGAATATCTCTAAACACCGTACGTGCTATTGCTGCTTGTGTGTTTGTGTCATTAGGTATTTATGGCTTAGTTACAATTTAATCAATATTAAAGCTCGAACCTGTTAATTCAAGTGCGAGCTTTAATTTTTTCTGCACGTTATTTATGCATTGTTTACACAGTAACACCCCTTGGTTTGCGTAATTAAAAGGTTGGAATTAAAACCTGCAGCTAAATTAGTGACCGCAGTTTCAACAAAGCCACTTCCTTGGGCACACGCTAATCCTTCAGAGAGCGGACCGGCATAAACAAACTCACCGTTTTTATTAATAATAACGGCGGCAGGCGTTGCCGGAATAACGTGTTTAAGCTTTGGTGTTAATTCAACTTGTACAACCTTCATAGCTTTTATGGCAGCAAAAGAGCTTAACGATGAAATATGCGACTTAGCCTGTATGGTGCACCCGCAATTTTTTTCAGTTATAAGCACTAACGACGCTTCATTAGTGTCAACCCAGTCCAATTGCTTTTTAAAGTTATTAAACCAGTGCTTTTGCAATAAAACTTTTGAGCTATCAAACGGTTTAAGTTGCTCTAACTGAAAATAAACTAACCCTGCAACAACACAAACAAGCCATATAGCTATAAGCGAAAATACAAAAGAGTTAGATTTATTTAAACTTGGCAATGCTTTGCTCTAATACATCAATACTTACATCGATTAACTGCACCTTCGCGGTTAACTGCTGCACTATTTGCGTATCTTGGTACTGATTTTGGCGCATAGTATCAGTACTGCTTGCTATTAACTCGGTATTACCTGCCTGCTCCGCTACAACTTGTGCAACTGAGTCAGAGCTTGAAGATACTGCGGCTATTTGCTCGCTCATTGCTGAAATATTTTCTTTCATTGCAGCACTAATACTTGTTAAATCAACTACAAAACTCACACACTGACTCATTGATTGCGTTGACGTTTTACTATTATTAACAAGATCTTTTAATGTAAGACTAATTTTATCTGTTGTTGCTTTACTGTGGTTAGCCAAAGATCTTACCTCATCAGCAACAACAGCAAAACCTCGACCGTGTTCGCCTGCGCGGGCAGCTTCAATAGCTGCATTTAAAGCAAGTAGGTTTGTTTGCTCAGCAATGCCTGATATTTCATTAAGAAGCCCTGAAATAACATCGCCAGCTGCCACTAAGTGATTTATTTTTTCTTCGGTATGATTAAGCAGTGTTAACAACTCTCTACTTTTAGCGTCTGTTTGAAGCACTTCTTTTAATGCATCACCTGCAGATTGTGTAATATGGTCAACTTGGCGCTTAAGCACCTCACTTTCTTCTTCTACAAGTTTAAAGCCATTGGCAACTTGAGCGCCAGAATTAGCAATATCATCGGTTTGTTGCGTACGTTGAACCGCTCCACTCGCTAACTGATCGTGAACATCAATAAGCTCTTGTGAGTTTTTTTGCAATGATTCTGATTGAGTTTGTACCTGTTTAATAACATCAGATAAGTAATCTAGTAATGTGTTAAATCCTGCTACAGCTTCGCTTTTAGTGTCATCCGCGCGAAGAGAGAGTTTAATGTTTTCAGGATCTTTCATTATTTGTTCTGTCGCATAACTTAAAGATAAGCCCGCACGACGTTCACGTTGCAGCGTTTTTGCAATATAGCCTGCAACTAATACTTCAACTATTGCGTATCCAGCATGAATTAGCACCGTAGTAAAAGCGAGTCTATCAGGGTCAAATACGTAAAAACCCGTATTTTGAGTTTGTAAATAATAAAAAGATAAATGATGAACCGCTACAAAAATAATAGCGGTAATAAACACTCGCCACTGTACAAACATTATAAGTACAGCCATTAAGATAAATATTTCAAAATGTACTTCGATTAACCCAAAAGCCTGCTGAATATGTAAAAAAGAAAACATCATTATTGCAGCTGCAACTACATGTGCAGTGATAGGGTTATCTGGCTGTGTTTTAAGTAACCAGATAGGGAGTAAACAAAGTGGTAATCCAACAATAAATGCTTGAGTTAACGTCCCAAAATACAAACCAATCCCTATGGATTCAACAAATAGAAGACTAAAAATTATGATAAATAACCGAGTGACACTAGACATAAAACCCTTTAATAAAATTTGTAGTTTATTAAACACATTAACATATGTACGTCACAACACCTAAATTGGAGCAACTCTCCTAATAAATATCATCCACGTTATATAAAAATGTTCAAAGCCTTACTTAATTATAGGCAGTATTTTCTTAAACGTAGGCGTAGCAGCTTTTTTTGTCCATTGAAAAATTACTATTTCAGCGCATGAAATTACAGCTCCAGCTTGACGTAGCTGCTCAATCGCCAAATTTTTATGTTGCGGGTTTCTAGAACCAACTCCGTCGTAAACAATAATAACTTCAAAGTCATTTTCTATTAAATCTAAGCATGTTTGTAAAACACACACATGTGCTTCAGTTCCCACAACAACAACTTGCTTTTTACCATGGCTTTTTAACGTATCAACAAAACCAGGCTCTGCACACGCACTAAAGTACGTTTTATGAAAATACGTGGCAGTAGATAACGTATTTTTAATTTGCTGATTAGTCTTGCCCAAACCTTTCACATATTGCTCCGTTACTAAACATGGAACGCCATGAATCATACCCGCTTGTGCTAACTGCAATGTGCTTTTTAAAATATTCGGAAAATCTTTAATTGCAGGAGCAAGCAACTCTTGTAAGTCTATAACTAATAACACGCTGTTTTTTGCATCAACATTAGAGAAAACCACTATACTCTCCTTCTAAGCATTTACTATTATCTGTATAGAGTAGCTCACTATTTAAAAATAGAACTTTTAGCGTTATGTATATTATTTGTAATTAAAAAATAAAAAATTATGCTATATTTACTACCTAGCTAAGCATCATCCTATCTTCCACTGAGAGTGTTTATAAGTGCGTTTGAGCAAATTTTTTTTTCATATAACCATCACTTTTTTACTATGCATCCAAAGCACTTTTGCATCACAAAACTATGCTCAGCAATTACAACGAATTTCTACTGACGAAGGCCTGTCACAAAGTTACGTTTTGCAGACTCAAGAGGATGATATTGGTTATATTTGGATAGCAACCCAACAGGGTTTAAACCGTTTTGATGGATATAATGTAAAAACTTTTAGTGGCGGCTTTGGCCTAGATAAACACTATATTTATGCATTATTTAAAGCCGAAGACGGAAAAATCATTGTCTCAACAGATCTTTCTGGTGCCTATATAATAGATCCCCTCACTTTAAAAACCGAAAAAATCTATTCTGGTCAAATAGATAAAGAACAAAAAATGTTCTCTCCGATCTCTGCAATGACTCAGCAACAAAACACTTTTTATTTCGCCATAGATGCTCAAATATATACATTTGATGAGACGAGTAAACACTTTACATTTAAGCTAACCCTACCAAATAAAGGTGACTACATTCGGTCATTAACAATATATAAAAACACTTTATATATTGGTACAAATGATGGTTTATACACTGCAAATATAGATAATTCAGAACTTGTAAAAATACCTCTTCATCCCCCTGAAAAAAATACGATAGATAATGTAAACGTCAAATTCTTAAGTATTGATAATGAATTAGGATTACTTGTTGGTACTGTTGAAGGCATGTATCAATTAGCATTCGATAATACCAAAAATATATCTGCAGCAAATATTACAACTTTAATCCCTGATTATAATATATGGGATTATGCCAATACTGTTTACGGGGAGTTTGTAGCAACCGAAAGTGGATTGTTCAGTTATCACCGCGAAACCAAAGAACTAGAATTCGTATTAAATTATGAAAAAAGTAAGTTTAATATTAATGAAAACTCAATAAACGATCTAATGGTTGATAAGTCCGGCGTACTTTGGCTCGCATCTAGAACCCAGGGCGTGTTTACATGGCCAATTATAACCCGACGGTTTAAACACATTACTTTACCCGGTAACAATACTATTCATGCCACCTACCAAGACAAAAATAATATTATTTGGTTAGGAACAGAAGATGGAATTGCACGGTACGACAAAACAACAAATAAAAGTGATGTATATCTGAGCTCAACCGACTCAAAAGCAATATACGGGGCATCTGCCGTTTATGATATTTTTGCGTCTTCAATTGGTGATAATCAATTCCTTTGGCTTGTTACTTTCGATGGTTTTAAACTGTTTGATAAACAAACGGGTAAAATTATTGAAAATAAAGACACAGAAAAAAATGTAATTAACCAATCCAACTTATTTGGCTTTGCCCAGTTATCTGCAGACACATATGCATTTATGTCGAATGATAATTTTTATGTTTTTAATGAAACAACAGGAAAAACAAGAATTATTAAGGGGCTCAAAGAGCAAGTCGATCCTTTATTTTCTTACGCTTTTTATAAACACCTCGACACACATCCTGAAGAGTTTGTACTTGGCACATCAAAAAGCTTCCTTAGGTACAACGAAAAAACGAAAACTTTAACGACTATATTTCAGTCTTTTAATCCTAAAGAAGATATTTTTTACACTGTAGAAAACTTTTACTTAGACTCAAAACGAAACATTTTATGGTTAGCAACCACTCACGAAGGTTTGCTCGGCGTTGACCCCGTTACTTATGAAAGAAAGCACTATATAGGATTAAAAAATTCGTTTAATACTGATTCTATCTATTCACTACTTCCCGATAAAAACGGCTTTTTATGGGCAAGTACCGACAATGGTCTGTATCAAATAGACCTAGATACTCTCAATGTAGTGAGTTTTTCAGTAAAAGACGGTTTGAATATAAACCAATTTACACCAATAGCGGCAGCAACACTAAGCGATGGCAGGCTTATGTTCGGTAGCAATGCTGGAGCCTTACTTTTTAATCCGATAGACTTTAATGAAAAAGAACAACTACAAAAAAGTAATCTAGCCATTACTGATATTAGCCTCCTTACTAGCGAACTCAATTACAATCCTCATAAATACCTTAGCAAACCACTTGAATTAAATTATGAAGACATGGGATTGACGGTTAGCTTTTCTAACTTCTCTTACCCTAATATTGATAAAGCATATTATAAAGTAATCCTTTCAGGGCCTACGTCTCTTACATATGAAGATTTACAATCTAATCAAGTGTTTTTCACAAAGCTTCAACCTGGTAATTACTCACTAAAAATATCAGCACATAATCGTGATGGTATTATTACAAGCGAGCCTACAACACTTAATATCAACGTGGCGTATGCTCCTTGGAGATCGCCCATTGCTATAGCCGCCTACATTATTTTAATTCTTGGGGTGTTATTTTTTATTTTTTGGCAGTATCGCAGCCGCCGAGTAGCAATTGAACAAGCCCATAGAGCGACTATTCATTCGCAAAAGCAAACAGAACTCGCGCTTAAAAATAATAAAAGCGGCGTATGGGATTATAACTTTAAAGACGCTTCCGTAAATACGCTCAGAGGAAGTGAATTAGGCTATACAGACTTACCTGAACGCGTGCATATAGATCAATTTTTAGCGCTTATACACCCAGACGATCGACGTCGTTTTGAAAACCAATGGGAAAACTACTTCAAGTACAAAAAACAACAAAACTGGCAAGCAACTTACCGTTTACAGCATAAAAATGGCCATTGGCTCTGGTATCAAGATACAGGGCAAGTTATATACGATCCTCAAACAAATGAGCCTCTATATGTTTCTGGCATATATACCAATATCACCGAGCAACGAGCTAATGAGCAACAAGCAAAAATTTTAGGTGAAGCGTTTAGCCAAATAAACGACTGGTTACTTATACTCGATAAGCATTTAATGCCATTTTCTGCGAACAACAGTTTTATTGAAACGTTTTCAAGTGAACAAGCAGCCACCAAAATTAGCCCAAAATTATTTATTAGGGCCATTGGTAAAGATAAGTGCAGAGAGTTTGCTAGTATTTTAAAAAAATTAAAACCAACTGAAAACTGGCAAAGTGATGTTTATATAAGAACAGCAAGAAATAACGAACACCCAATACATATAAGTGCCACAGCTGTAACAAAAGACACTGCAAGTTACTATGTGATTGTTATTACAGATTTAACTGAACAAAAACGTGCTGAAAACGAACTGCGCTATTTGGCTAATTTTGACCCTCTAACACATCTACCTAATCGTAGTTTAATGTATCAAAACATTGAAAAGGCGATTAAATATGCCGATAAAAACAATACCCAATGCGCATTATTATTTATTGATTTAGATAAGTTCAAACCTGTTAATGACTCTTTTGGTCATGCAGTAGGTGACAAGTTGTTATGTAATATTACCCAAAGAGTAAGCGGCATGCTTAGCGAAGACGCTATACTTGGCCGCCAAAGTGGTGATGAATTTTTAGTGCTGATTCAAAATATAAAATCACTCCAATCTCTTCGCGATACCGTAAGAAAAATTAGTAATGAATTAGCTAATAAAGTAATTATTGAAGACTTTTCTATTAATATTTCAGCAAGTATTGGCGTAGCTCTGTACCCATTCGATGCTATAATCACAGATATACTCATCCGTAATGCCGATGTTGCAATGATGCACGCTAAGCAAGGCGGGAGAAACGACTTTAAGTTTTTTAGCGATGAAATGAATGAGCTAATAAAACAAAAGTTACTGCTTGAAAATGATTTAAAAGATGCAGTAAAAGACAACCGATTTTTTAATCACTACCAGCCTATTATCGACATAGAAGAGAAAACAATAAATGGCGTGGAGTTACTCATGCGTTGGAAAAATGAAGGCCAGTTAATATCTCCAGCTCTTTTTATTCCTGTAGCTGAGGAAACCGGTTTAATAGAACTTCTTACTGAGCAAGCCTTGCACCGTTCACTAATTGAACTTGCGCCTATACTCAGCGAAAACCCGTTGTTTTATATATCTTTAAACTTATCGCCTAAACACATTTTAAAAACAAACATAACACAGCGGTTAATGGCTATATTAGCGGACTCTCAAGTTCATCCAAGACAATTAAGGCTCGAAATAACAGAGAGTATTTTATTAGAAGATAAGCTTAAAGCAGCCAAACAGCTGCAAAACCTAAAAGCTGCTGGGTTTAAATTACTGCTTGACGATTTTGGTACAGGATACTCATCACTCACCTACTTAAGCCAATTCCCTATTAATGTTATTAAGATAGATCAAAGCTTTGTAAATAGTATTGGTATAGATAAGGGAGATGAATCAATTATTAAAACTATTTTTTCATTGGCAGAAAACTTAGAGCTATACTGCATTGCAGAAGGAGTAGAAACGCGCGAACAGATGCTCTTTTTAGCCGAGGTTGGATGTACTGTACTGCAAGGTTATTACTTTGCAAGGCCAATGGATGCTAAAGACTTACGTAAAAGCGATTGTTTTAGCAATATCATTGATTTGATTTGATTTGAAACATTAAAAGCGTGCTAATCATTATTACACGCTTTTATATTAATTAGATGCTATTAATGGATATGATGGCATTCATGGCTCTCAATTTGTAATACACTATTACGTACATTAAATTTTTCGGCTAATAATTGCTCTACCTTCATACGACACGCTTCATCGTGTTTTTCAATCGTACAATGTTGTTTAAGGACAACGTGTGCGCCTACTACAATACCATTATATTTGCGCGTTACAGTGACGTTATGGACATTATGAACATGTTCCATATCTGTAATTTTACTTTCAATATCAGTAACTTTAGGAAGTTTCGCTTTATTTAGGCGTAAACCTTTTATACAACTAATTATGACCTTAATACCGGTGAATAATACGAAAGAAGCAATTAACATACTCGATAAAATATCGATTACAACCCAGCCTGTGAAATATATAAGAATACCGGCAACAAATGTCGATACGGTAGAAATCAGATCAAAGAATGAATGTAAAAATACCGCGTACACATTAATACTCGCTTTGCGGCCTTTATATAAAACCCATGCAGCAGCCCCATGAAATAAAAAACCAATAGCAGCAATAACCGACATTAAATAACTATTGATAGCCAGCTCATTTCCTTCATGTTGGTGTATATAGCGCTCACCACCTTCATACAAAATAATTAAACTGATTGCTAGGTATAAAAACCCGTTCACTAGGCCACCAAAAAGCTCTGCTCGTTGATGGCCATCGTTATAGGTTTTGGCAAAATGAATAGCGAGACTTGATGCTATCAGTGCGATGAATAACGAGCTATTGTGAACAAACAAATGCCCCGCATCAGCAAGAACAGCAAGCGAATTAGAGTAATAAGCACCTATAACCTGAATTACCATAAACGAACACGTAATTGCTAGCGCAATGAGTAACCGACGACGAGAAGCTTGGTGTGTAGTGATTTCTGTCATGAAATGCTTGAATAACCTATACTTAAAGTGCAAATAAGCCAAAGATGGCTTAGAGTAGAAATGGGTAATGATATACAGTATCAATTATAATACGTACTGCCCGCAAACGCACTAAAAACTTAGTAAATCAAAAAAAATGTGCTAATAGTTAGTAAAGAAAAAGAATTTAATTATGGCTTGGACACATGGAGAGTTGAGTGAGTAATAACCTATCAGAAGAAGCATGGCAAAACTTGGAGTTATTGCCGTTTTGTGTATTACTTTATGATGCCAATGAAGATATATTTAAAGCTAACAGCCAGGCACAGGACTTGTTTGACTTAAAAGACCAATCACATTTTTATAAAACTGATTTATCACACATCACTTTAACCAATCATCACAGTAAAAAAAATCTATTGATCGAGGAGCTATTCTTTGATTATTTTACGGCAAATAACCAATGCCAGTTTATTTTATCGAAACAATCATCCAAATTGCTACTCAACGTAAAATTTGCAAATTTACCTAATTCAAACTCCATTATTATTATCGATATACTAAATAACAACGTGGATGAACAATATGATTTTGATAATATTATATCGAACATCTCAACTGACTTAATTGATATTCAAAATGACGATGTTGATAAGCATATCAACTATGCATTAAAAGCAGTCGGTACGGTTTGTAATGCCGATAGGAGTTATCTTTTTAAGTTTGCCGAAGATGGTAAAACTATTAATAACACTCACGAATGGGTCAATGATGGTATCAAAGCTTTTAAAGACGACTTACAAAACCTTTTAAAAAGCGACCTCCCTTATTTTTTTAGTTCGATGGCCCGTACCCACTTATTCAGAGTGAATGATGTAACGTTGCTCCCAATTCAAGCAATGAGCGAAAAAACGATTTTCCAGCGACAAGAAATAAAATCGGTACTTTGCATTGGATTACGTTATGACAAAGAACTGGTTGGCTTTATTGGCTGTGATTGTGTTGTTCAAAAGCGAGATTGGACAGATTTAGACCTTATTCGCCTAAGGTTAGTAGGTGAAATGCTTGCTAATGCTTTCAAAAATTTAAATTATAAGCAAGAGCTTCAACAAACTCAGCAGCAACTCATTAACGCCAACCAAAAACTCAATAAACAAGTCAATACTGATGGCCTTACAAACATTGCTAATAGACGCTGTTTTGATCAGACTTTAAAATGCGAAATTAAGCGCTGTGCACGTAATAAGGAACCCATTAGTTTAATTATGTGTGATATTGATTTTTTTAAGCGTTATAACGATAACTATGGGCATCAGCTTGGCGATGAAGTACTAAAGCGAGTGGCCAAAGCGCTACACAATATTTGTAAACGCGAAGGTGATCTAGCAGCTCGTTTCGGGGTGAAGAATTTGCGATAGTTTTACCTGCAGTCGACACAGAACACTGTCAAAGGTTTGCTGTTCTTATTCAGGAAAAAATCGCAGAACTCGCAATTGAACATAACTTTTCAACTGTCAGTAAATACCTCACTTTAAGCATTGGGTTTTATAGTTTCATACCCAATCACAAAACAAAACCCAAAGAGGTTATAACTAACGCCGATATAGCCCTTTATAACGCAAAAGAAACAGGTAGAAATAAAATAGCTAGTTTTTAAAAACCGACTAAGGTGGCGCACTGCAGTGAGTTTTAGTGGTTTAAAGTTCTCTGTAGTGATAATCTATACACGCTGAAATTATAAACAATACAACTACTCAGCGTTTAATTATTATAAGGAATGTTTAAATGGATCCAGTCACACAAATTCTCAATATAGTTTTTACTGTTGAGGCTTTTTTACTTGTTTTTGTTATCGTGCTTTTAAAAAGTAGCGTTAAATTTGTACCACAAAACCGCGCCTGGTTAATCGAACGTTTTGGTAAATACCAATCAACTAAAGAAGCTGGCCTTAACTTTATTATTCCATTTATTGATAGAATCTCGGCTGATCGTAGCTTAAAAGAACAAGCTCAAGACGTACCATCGCAATCAGCTATTACTAAAGATAACATCTCACTCATAGTTGATGGCGTACTGTACTTTAGAGTATTAGACCCGTACAAAGCTACGTATGGCGTTGACGACTATACCTTTGCAGTTGTACAACTTTCGCAAACAACTATGCGTTCAGAATTAGGTAAAATGGAGCTTGATAAAACATTTGAAGAGCGTGATCTACTTAACACCAACATTGTTGCAGCTATAAACCAAGCATCTGAGCCTTGGGGTATCCAAGTACTTCGCTATGAGATTAAAGATATTGTGCCGCCTAACTCTATTATGGAAGCTATGGAAGCACAAATGAAAGCTGAGCGTGTTAAACGAGCTCAAATTTTAGAGTCAGAAGGTGATCGCCAAGCAAATATCAACGTTGCTGAAGGTAAAAAACAAGCACAAGTACTTGCTGCTGAAGCCGACAAAGCCGAGCAAATTTTACGTGCTGAAGGTGAAGCAACAGCTATTACGACGGTTGCAGAAGCACAGGCAAATGCGCTTATCAAAGTAGGTGAAGCCGCAGATACAGAACAAGGTCAAAAAGCAATACAGCTAGATCTGGCAACTAAAGCAATTGCAGCTAAAGAAGCGATTGCTCGTGAGTCATCAATTGTATTACTGCCAGATAACGCGACAGATGCAAGCTCAATGGTTGCCCAAGGTATGGCAATTATTAATAGCTTAAATAAAAAGCATCTGGGTTAATAACTAAATAAAGAGGTTTGTATGGATTTTATTACGCAAAATTTACCGCAAACACTTATGGTAATTGGTATTGTTGCTTTAATAATAGAAGTAGCAGTACTTGGCCTTTCTACATTTATTTTATTGTTTTTTGGATTATCGTTATTCCTCACAGGATTATTAATGAGTTTTGGTATTTTACCTGACTCATTAACCACTGCACTTTGGAGTAACACAGTGGTAACAGCAGGCTTGGCCGTTGCACTTTGGAAACCATTAAAACAAATGCAAAATCGCGTAGATAAGAAGCAAGTGAATAGTGATTTTGCTGAACTTACTTTTGTACTTACTAGCGATGTAACAGAGCAAGGTTTAACTACACATCAATACTCTGGTATCAGCTGGAAACTCAAAAGTGAGCAACCAATTATCGCCGGTACTGAGGTTTTAGTAACTAAAAAAGAAGTGGGTGTTATGTGGGTTACGCCTAAAAGCTAATCATCACTGAAAATTACAAGTTACAGTAAAACGGGCGGCTCAAACTGCCCATTTTTTATACCGGAGATCTGAAATACAGCGCCTTGTTCACCAACAGTATTATTAATCGCTTCATCAAATGCCGATGTCACAATTAGCAACTCAGCATTTTCACCACCGAAGGCGGTGCATGTCGGTTTTAATGCACAAAGCTTTATTGTTTTAATTAACTCACCGCTTGGGGATAAACACATAACACATCCCATTCCCCAAACAGCTAGCCACAAATTACCTAATTTATCGGTTACGCAGCCATCGGGGTCAACATCAGTATTATTAAATTGATAAAAAACACGTGGCTCAGCGCAAGGTTCGCCAGTTTTCTCATCCAAATCTAATACATAAATACAACTCGTTAAAGAGTCGCAGTAATAACCGCGTAAACGGGACTTATCAAAACACAATCCATTTGGGATACTCAAACCACTTACTACGGCTTTAAGCTGGTTTTTATAATAACGGTATATTTTACCATCCCCTTTTTTAGCATTTACATCCATTGTACTTAACCAAAAGCCACCCCATGGATCAGCACGGCCGTCGTTTGAACGTCGATTTAGCTGTGTATTTTCAATACTAAGGATAAGATGGCGAGTGCTTGAATTAATATGGTATTTGTATATACCAGTACTTGTCCCTAGCAATAAGTACTGCTCATCAATCCACGCTATTGCACTGAGCGTATCGGGCATATTCACGGTTTTTAGTTGGCTTTCGCTGTGTATATTTTTGCTTAAAAGTAATTTTTTATTTATATCGACCCAAAAAAAAGTGTTCAGCATAGGATGCCAAAGAGGACTTTCTGCAAGCTGACTCTGTGTGCTTTCAAAAATGGTTACGCTAGGATCAAACATAAGTAATTATTCTTTATTATTAACAAAGCCTTGTAATACTAAACCTTACCAGAAAACAGTGAATTTCGCGATGTGTACCTGGCTTTAATTTATCAACACATTTAGTAATCTCTATCGCATTTTTTAGACTGAGTTGATAACATCAAATTTAATAAAAAGGATTGACCATGAACAACAATAATAAAAACACACTCGTCGTTGAAGGCGGTGCAATGCGCGGTATATTTGCCGCAGGTGTGCTTGATGAGTTTTTAAAACAGCAATACCAGCCGTTTGAACGCTATTTTGGTGTTTCAGCCGGAGCAACTAATATAGCCGCATTTTTATGCAAACAACCAATGCGAAATTATAAAGTGATTACCGACTATTCATGCCGTCCTGAATTTATTAATTTAGCGCGCTTTATTAAAGGTGGTCATTTATTTGATTTAGATTGGTTATGGCAAGAAACTATTCGCGAAATACGCCTTCATACAGAGGTATTCGAACAAACTCCACAAGAGTTTTATATTGTATCTACGGCAATCGAATCAGGCAAAGCACACTATTTAAAAGCCACCAGCGCCGATATGGTGCATCAATTAAAAGCATCATGCGCTATACCCATTGCATATCGTGACTACCCTATTATTAATGACATAGCGATGACCGATGGCGGTGTTGCTGATTCAATTCCGATTATAAAAGCTTACGAAATGGGTGCACGCGAAATTACCGTTATTTTGTCTCAATGTTTAGGCTATCGTAAAAAACCAAGTAAGGCACCTTGGCTTACTAAAAAAATGTATAAAAACTATCCAGCATTAATTCAAACGACCTTAAACAGGGCTAATTTTTATAATAAGTCTATCGATTTTATTATGAATCCACCAAATGACTGCAAAATCAATATTATTGCTCCACCGGCTAATTTTAAAGTTGGGCGAACCACTAAAAAGTTTGAAATACTTAATAGTGGTTACAATATGGGAGTTGATACTGCTAAGGCCTTTTTAGATAAATAACTGCATTACTTACCCTAATAATTGCGGCGCTTTACCCGCAATAACTGCAGTTAGTAAACCAGCTAACATAGCTCCTACAACGGTGCATATTGCACCGCCTAAAATACCATAAACACTCATAAAGCATATCAGCGCTAAACTAAATAGCAGTGTACTTAAAAAAGCTTTAGTGGGTATTGTGAGTGTGTTTTTGCGTATATTGAGCATCATTAATAATAGACTTACCATGGCAATTATAATTAGTAGTTCGTTCATGCGGGTTGTACCTCTGCTTGTAATTTTTGTGTGTTTTTTATTTTTAAGGCACCAAAAATACACGCGATACCCACCACCATAAAGCTTATATCTACTATCGCGACAAGCGAGCTATTAAGGTTAATAACATTGCTCACGCCAAATATAATATTGAGCGGCAGCACCAAAGCAAGCGAAGCGCCGCATAGCAAAAGAGTCAGCTTAAAATAGTTTTTATAACCTACAGGCAATACACTTGAGAGTAACCATGCCAACCACGTATAAAAAAACACGGGTTCAAAAAAGCTATTTTGCGCCACACCAATAACGGTATAATTAAGTACAACTTGCAAAGGAAATAACACAAAGCTTGCTAATACCAAGCCTCCACAACTGCCAATAATAAAACGATTCCAGCGTGCATATGCCTGCACACTCAGCGACGGGCTACTGCCACGTGTACGCTTTGCTAGCCACATCATCATGCCCGAAATAGGTAAAAGCGCAGTACTTAAGCCAAGCAATACCCAAAGTAATTTTACAAACACCCCTGCAAAGTTCCCAAAGTGCAGCGGAAACATCAACTCAATTACTTTTATCGAAACACCTGAAATATCACCAAAACTACTCATCGACTGCACAAACTCACCATTGCCTTTATAATGCAGTAATTGAGAAGCAACAGCCTCGCCACCTAACAAACGCAAATACACCTGCGCATTAGCATCGTTATGCGCCATTATTGTGACATCCCTAATTATTGCTTCAGGGTAACGACTATGAGCATGCTCTAAAATAGTGTCTATTTTTGTAGGTTGCTTAATGTGGCTAACTACCGGCTCAGGAATTGCGGTAAACGTTTCTATTAACTTATCTTGATCGCCACCAAAGCTCACAAACGCAGCTGCTGGTAATAAAATAACGGTCGCAAGCCCTAAAAATGATCCTGTAAAACCAATTACAATATTAAATACGCTGCCCCAAATACCTATGACCTTATGAGCATCGCTTACTGCAATATCTAATCCTTTATCTCGCCTAAACGTAAAGAGCTCTTTTATCAATTTACGATGAATAAACAAGCCTGTAACTGCACTTACTAAAAGTGTTAAACCTAAAAAACCAGTGAGTATTAACCCAATTGGTCGCCCTAAATGCAAATCTGCATGAAACTCACCTATGTAGGTTGGTGCATCTGTTTTTTTATTAGCGTAAAACTCTTTACTAGGCCCATAGTAAGTATTTTCCAGCGCCAAAGTATCAGGATGAAACTGGAATACTCTGGCCACCTCTTGGTCATAGTTTTCATCGCCATCGTGGGATTCAAATACCAACGTTAATAAATGAAAGTTGTGTCCACTTGGTAAAAACACATGAATGTTTTCACCAAATTCACTAGGCACCTGTTTATGGTATTCGTTTACTAGTCGATTAATTTGCGCGCTGGCAACGTGTTGGCTAGATTGTAGCTCTGGATTTGCCCATATTTTTAACTCAGGTCGAGACAGCACCGCTAACGCCCCACTAAATGCAACAACAAATAGCAGTACCGCAGTAATAATTCCTACCCAGCTATGTAATAAAAATAGCTTTTTTAAAGTAATCGACTTCATCCCTGCCCCTGCGTTAACGCCCAAAAACTCAATAAACCATGTAATACACACAGTGCAATCATGACTACAAACGGTTGCCATACCTTTTGCGCCAAATACGCATAAATAAACAACGCAGTCCAAATAACAGGAAAGAGTAAAATAGGCAGTAATATTTGTTCATTCATTTGAAACGGTAAATAAGTTGTCATACCCGGAATCATTATTACCGCAGTAATTAGCGCTAACACACATGCAATTAGGTGCCTTCGCCGTGTAGCTGTAAACGTTTTTTTATTATTCATTATTCGCTCATTAAATTTGCCCAAACATATACAAAACAGCACATGCAAATGATAATAATTGTTATTATATTGTGCATTTAACACTTAATGCAATTTATTAAACACATTAAGTCTAAAAATACTGTTGGTTTGCTTTAAGAGCTTTTATGCTACGCCTCGCAATTTAGGTACGCAGTAATGCGTCATTTCAGTTAAGCCGAGTTCGGGCTTTTTAATTTTTCAGGAAGCAGTAAACCGTGGATATAATTAACGCGATTATTTTAGGTATTATTGAAGGTATAACAGAATTTTTACCCATATCATCAACTGGGCACTTAATTGTAGCGTCAAAGTGGTTAGGCATTGAATCAACAAACACTAACCTCGCCTTCGAAGTCATTATCCAACTTGCCGCCATTTTGGCGGTACTAGCCAACTATAAAGACAAGTTTAGCCCTAAATATTTCAATTTATGGGTGAAAGTTGCCATTGCATTTATTCCTTTGGGTATTATTGGTTTTATATTTAGTGATGTAATAAAAACACTGTTTAGCGTACCAGTAGTAGGTGTTATGTTTATTGTAGGCGGTGTGATTTTTTTACTATTAGAGCGCAGTTATAAAGAGGCTCACTGCACAACTACCGATGTAACCCAAGTTACTTATAAACAAGCACTTTGGATTGGCGTAGCACAAGTATTTGCGTTAATTCCGGGGACTAGTCGTGCTGGGAGCTCTATTGTTGGTGCCATGTTGTGTGGTTTAAACCGAAAAACCAGCGCTGAATTTTCATTTTTACTTGGTTTACCTGTACTTGCAGCAGCCTCAGGGTACGACTTACTTAAACATTACCAACTGTTTAGCTTAGATGACCTAACTGCCCTTGCTGTGGGTTTTTTAACGTCTTTTATAGTTGCTTATTTTACTATTAAATTATTCATACGCTTTCTAGAAAATTTCACTTTTGTTAGTTTTGGTCTTTACCGAATCGTATTTGGTGTTATTTTACTAACTAACCTGAATTTTGGTTAAGAGATTTAAAAACACTGTAAATAATAACGATATTTAAGTCTGTTTCTCTCTAGCTAGAAGTTTTTGGTGAAAACAAGGCGAATTTACGCGTCAATAGCTGGTCTATTGCAAGGAAATTCAACGCAGTTAGCGCTAAAAATAGCTGCTTGAGATAGATTTATTATCCAGAACTCAGGTTAGCTATAGCCTACACATAAGAGAACATTATGAGCGAAAAAATAAACGAAGAAGCACTCCACGCCCTAAAAATAGCTTTTACTTACATGCCTAAAGCGATTGAGGTGACAAAGTATGAATATGGCGAGCGCTACCAAAGCGTACTTGATCACATTGAAGCTGTACGTGAAACACTGCTTATTAACGATGTTGACCCAGAGGAAGTAGACGGCGATATCAACCCTGAGTACACACCAAACTCAACCTACTAATATACACAATAACCTGCGAGCAACTTACTCGCAGTTTGTGTTTAAATCAGTTGTGCTTAATTAAAGAAAGTTTATATAAAGTAATAATTAACTAAATATATTTCACTTTTTTGTTAAACTAGTGCTTTATCAAGCTATAGACTCAGCTCTAAAACCAACAGGATATTTACTATTGAATTTTCTTAGGCAATTTCACGACATAGTATCTAACCAAAGCTTAGACTTTGATGAAAAAACCCATCAGCTACTAGCATTTGGACTTAAAGTGTTTAACCTTGATTTAGCTATTATTAGTAAGGTCGAGAAAAACTGCTATACCGTGCTACATGCCATTACGCCAGATAATGCATTAGAAATAGGTACTCAATTTGATTTAGATGGCACCTATTGTGTACACACTCTTAGTGCGGGTTCTGCACTTGCATTTCATAACGTCTCGCAAAGCGCAATTGCTGACCATCCTTGCTATGCAAACTTTAAACTTGAGTCATATATTGGGGCACCTATTAAAATAGGTACCGATATATTTGGAACTGTAAATTTTTCTTCTGCCAATCAATCTCCAGTATTTACAGATGCCGCCTACGACTATATTGAGTTATTTGCGCAGTGGTTAGGGGCAGAACTAGCTCGCAGTATCACTAAAGAAAAATTAATAAAAAACAGCAATAGCTTATTAAAACTAGAAAGCATAGCAAATATAGGCACGTGGGAAGTTGACCTTACTAATAATAAAATTTATTGGAGTCAGCAAACTAAACAAATCCATCAAGTTGATGAAAACTATCAGCCTGAAATTGAATCTGCAGTTAACTTTTATAAAGAAGGTACAAGCAGAGACGAAATAAGTAAAGCAGTTGAGCTTGCTATACAACACGGCGAAAAGTGGCATCTAGAGCTTGAAATTATTACAGCCAAAAATCAGACCATTTGGGTATCTACATTTGGTGAAGCCGAATTTGACGGTGATACCTGTGTACGTTTGTTTGGTACCTTTCAAAATATTACCGAAGCAGTGACTCTAAGAGAAGAGCTTAAAAATAAACAAGAACAAGCCGAGCGATTACTCGAAGATAGAAGCATGCTTTTTGCAAAAATAAGCCACGAACTTAGAACACCGCTAAATGGCATTACGGGCATGCTTACTACGTTAATAGATGAACATAACGAACAAAAGAGAACCGAAAAAATAAAAGTCGCGCTGCGTAGCGCAGATATACTCTTGAGCATAATAAACGAAGTACTCGATTTTTCTAAAATTAACCACGGTGAGTTAAAACTAGAACCCACGGATGTTTTATTAAATACAACATTTACTGATCTCATTTCTTTGTACACCCCGTTATTTAAAAACAGCAATGTAGAACTAGAAGTAAAAAATGAAATTTCTGATAGCTGCTGGGCATATTGCGATAACACACGCCTAAGTCAAATTACCTCCAACTTATTAAGTAATGCGTTAAAATTTACTGAGCGTGGTTGTGTAAAACTGCACACGTCTGTGATTAATAACAATAATAAATTAACGCTAAACATTAAAGTCGCCGATACGGGAAGAGGCATGACTAGCCAATTTCTTGAATCTTTATTCTCCCCTTTTACTCAAGAAGTAGATGCTAAAAACAGTAAAGGAGGCACAGGACTTGGCCTCGCAATAGTTAAAGAACTTGTTGAGTACATGGGCGGAACAATCAAGGTAAGTAGTAAAGTAAATCAAGGAACTACTTTTTCGCTAAGTATCCCTATAGAGCTAGGTAAAGAGCAAAAAGTAGAGCTAAATCCACTATCAAAAATAAACATTAACGCTTCTAAGCTTTCTGTTTTAGTGGTGGATGACAACGACATAAACAGACTCGTTCTTGATGCGTCGCTTAATAAACTCAATATAAAGCCAGACTTTGCAGTAGATGGGCAAGATGCCATATTTAAATGCGAGCAAAAGCATTACGACCTTATTTTTATGGATTGTATTATGCCTATACTCGATGGTTTTGAGGCTACAAAACAACTGCGTTCAAAAAGTATCTGTCCGCACGATTCAACCTATATTGTTGCCCTTACAGCTAATACTTCATCGCAAGATAAATTAGCATGCAAGCAAGCCGGTATGGATATGTTTATTTCAAAACCGTTTAAAATGCATTCTTTAGAAGTCGCTATTGCGTCAGCGGCGCAATTACTAAAGCTTTAAAAACATTAGCTTTGCACACTTAACCGCGTGCTAAATATAGTTAGATAAGGCATTAACAATGAAAAACATAATTAGAACTATATTACTAACTGTCCTTATTGTTGCAGTATTTAAAGGCGTTTCCACTGGGCAATGGAGCTCATCAATAACAATAGTTATCGTATCAGGCGTATTGCTGTTAGTTACATTTATCAGTGCTAAGTCATCACGTGGATCATCAGCTTATACTGGCAGTGACTCAACAGCTTCCTCTAGCAGTAACTCATCACATTCTTATACAGATTGCGGCGGCGATTCTGGTGGTGGGTGCGATTAAATCGTGTGCTAATTCTTAAGCATTAAAAAAGCCGCCTTTGGAGAAGGGCGGCTTGGGTTAACAAACAGCTATGGGTGTAGCCTTGCTGTTATATCAAGAGAGTTTTTACTAATTACATTAAGCAGCGCTTTGATCAGCTTCTTCAGAGTGACGAATTAAATAATCAAATGCGCCTAAGCTTGCTGTTGCACCGCTGCCCATTGCAATAATAATTTGTTTAAACGGAGTATTGGTTGCATCCCCCGCGCCATAAATGCCTGGTAATGAAGTTGCGCCTTTAGCATCAATTAGTATTTCACCAAATTTGCTTAATTCAAGGTCGCTGTCTTTTAACCACTCGGTATTTGGTATTAAGCCTATTTGTACAAATATACCGGCAAGTTCAAGCTCTTTACTCTCTCCCGACACTCTATCTGTGTACATTAAGCCAGTTACTTTTTTACCATCACCAAGTACTTCGGTGGTTTGTGCACTTTTGATAATAGTAATATTAGCCATGCTTTTAGCTTTACGAATAAGCACTTCATCGGCTCGTAGTGTGTCTGCAAATTCAAGTACCGTAACGCTTTGCACAATATTAGCTAAATCGATTGCCGCTTCTATACCTGAATTACCACCACCAATTACAGCAACAGGTTTGCCTTTAAATAAAGGGCCGTCGCAATGTGGGCAATATGCCACACCGTGGCCACGATATTCTTGCTCGCCTGGTACGTTCATTTCGCGCCAGCGTGCACCAGTTGCAAGTACGAGCGACTTGGCTTTAAGTACTGCGCCATTTTCTAGTGTAATTTCGTAACCATTGTTATAACCAAGTGCCGCTGCACGCTGATTATGCATTACATCAACATCGTATTCTTTAACGTGCTCTTCGAGTTGAGCAACCAATTTAGGCCCTTCAGTCGCTTTAATCGAAATAAAGTTCTCTATTGCTAGTGTATCGGCAACTTGTCCACCAAATCTATCAGCAACAATGCCTGTATTTAACCCTTTTCGTGCTGAGTAAATTGCAGCTGACGCGCCCGCGGGGCCGCCACCAACTACAAGTACATCAAACTCGTCTTTTTCGCTTAGTGCTGCTGCTTGTTTAGCAGCCCCTTTGCTATCTACTTTATTAAGTATGTCAGTAAGGCTTAGTGCACCTTGGCTAAATGGTTCGCCATTTAAATATACAGCCGGTACAGCTAAAATATTTCTCTCTTCTACTTCACCTTGAAATAATGCACCGTCAATCATGGTGGCTTTAATATTACTGTTTGTCGCTGCCATAGTGTTAAGTGCTTGCACTACTTGCGGGCACGTTTGGCAACTTAAACTTATGTATACTTCAAAGTTCAGCTCTTGAGTAAGCGATTGTATTTGCTCAATGTCTTCGCTTTTAGCTTTACTTGCGTGTCCGCCAGTATGCAAAAGTGCTAACACTAAACTTGTGAATTCATGACCCATAGGTACGCCTGCAAACGTAACATGAGTGTTTTTAATAGGCGAATGTACAACCATTGACGGGCGACGTGCGCTTGTATCAGGATTGCTTATTACAGTAAATTTATCGCTTAGTGAGGCTAAATCGTTTGCTAAGCTTTCTACTTCTGCTGATTTTTTGCTGTCATCCAAGGCAATAAGCAGCTCAACAGGTTGAGTAAGCGATTCGAAATGGCTTTTTAATTGATTTTTTATGTTGTTATCTAACATGGCTTAACCCTTTTGGAAAATTTAAACAGCAAGCCTCCCATGCCAAATAATGCATGTGCTTAAACAAGTATATTGATATAGGAGGCACCAACAAACGAATGTTCGTTGATTTAAGGGCAGTTACCTGCCCTTATAAAAGTGGGTAAACCTATATTTAGATTTTACCAACTAAATCTAGTGAAGGTGCAAGTGTGTCTTCACCTGGCTGCCAAGATGCAGGGCAAACTTCACCATCGTGAGTTGCAATGTATTGTGCAGCTTGTACTTTACGAACTAGTTCTTTAGCGCTTCGGCCAATTCCTAAATCGTGAGTTTCGATTACTTTAATTTCGCCTTCTGGGTTCATTACAAATGTACCGCGAAGTGCTAAACCTTCTTCTTCAATCATTACACCAAAGCTACGTGTAATACGCCCTGTTGGGTCGCCAATCATTGGGTAAGTAATTTTACCGATAGTGTCTGACGTGTCGTGCCATGCTTTATGAGTAAAATGAGTATCAGTAGATACTGAGTAAACTTCTACGCCCATTTCTTGAAGTTGTGCATAGTAATCTGCAAGGTCACCTAATTCGGTAGGACATACAAATGTAAAGTCTGCTGGGTAAAAGAAGAAGATAGACCATTTACCTAGAACATCTTTTTCAGACAATTCTACAAAGTCACCGTTGTGGTAAGCGGTTGCATTGAATGGTTGTAATTTTGTATTGATTAATGAAGTGCTCATGGTATTTCCTCATCTGTATTTATGTATTTTAAAAGTAATCAACGCTTTCGTTTTAAACGACCTTCTGCGTTGGCTTGATTAATACAATAAGGCCAATGGAAAATTAAATAAAATTGATTGTTTAGATTAAAACAATCGATTTTTTGGGTTGAACTATATAATCATTGTTATCGTAAGCATTAGTTGAATTGTAAACGCTGGCGAATTATTAAGACCGCTAATCGCAATACTGCTACAATAGCCGCGCTTCAAATAAATTATTAAATATAAGGCACACCGTAATGGAAAAATTTGTTAACCATATACAGCTAGGTTACCTAGGCTTAATCCCGTTTTTAGGGTGTGTAGGTTGGCCACTCATGTTTGGCAGTAATAGCCTTAACTTGGAGTTTTTTACTTTTTACAGTATCGCCATTTTAGCATTTATGGCGGGTAACTTATGGCGCGCCGGAGAACAAACTTATAGCAATGCTATAAAAGCTGTTGCGCCTGTAATACCTATACCATTTTTATCATTTATGCCTGCTGAGTGGGCACTGGCTTGGCTAGGCGCTAGTTTTTGGTTAGTACTTATATTTGAAAAAGCCACGCCACAATGGCAAACCTATCATAAAGATTATCAAAAAATGCGTTTTGTGCTTACCTCTGTTGTGTTTGTTTGTCATATCCTTACTATTGGTATGAGTATTTACCCTAAATAGCAGCTGTAAACTTAAATATTGCGTGGTAATAGGGTAATATCCGCGCACTGCTATTTGAGGACACACCATGATTGACCAACTACGCCAACAACTCGACGAACTTGGCGAAAACTACGTAGAAAAAAACGCTGCATTTAAAATCAAAGTGATCCCATTTTTTTGTGCTATTCGCATTAAAAAAGATCATAAGAGCGAAGGTCGTTTAAGCTTTTATTCAAGTCAATTACTCGAAATATTTTTAGTCGTCTTATTTTTGCTATTCGGTTTAACACTGTACGATACAGATGCAGGATTCACTCACGGCCCTATTCATATTGCCTTTGCTATTTTAATTACCTTTAATCTTATTATTAAACAAATCGCAATCGAAGGGTTAAAAACCAGACTTGCGTTTCATCGTTTACTAGCAAAAGACTCACAAACAAATAGCGATATAAATAATACTGCTACAAACATAAACGCTAAATAAAATATGTATTTAAATCCTCAATGGCGAATACTCACTGTAGGCGATGGCGATTTATCGTTTTCGAACGCTATTTACACCCATCTATCGCCAAAAGCATTGGTTGCATCCACTTACGATGACCAAACTACTATTGAGCAAAAATACCATCACAATGCACTTAGCAACTTAAAAGCGCATAACGTTGAGGTACTTAATAGTTTTGATGTAACAAACCCTGCATGTTGGCAAGCTCTAAGTGAAAACCAGAAAAGCTTTGATGTGGTTATTTTTCAGTTTCCGCTTATACCTGCATTTGTTGGCCGTGAAGCGTTTGAAAACAACACGCGCCAAACCAGCATGAACGTATTAAACCGCGCTTTACTGCACCAATTTATTAAATACGCTAACGAATACGCGCTTGATAAAAATGGGCCAATGCTTTGTTACATCACCTCAAAGGATGTAAAACCTTATCGAGAATGGAATATAGAGGGGAGTTTAAATAACGGTTTAACCGCAGATTATTTAGGCCAAATCCCATTTGATATTAGCCATTTTGAAGGTTATAAAATTCGTAATGTTGACCGCGACAAACACGTTAAAGACACCAGCGGCATAACTTACGTTTTCAGCCCAAAAAGTCTCGATAAACATACTAGCGAATTAAGCTCACGTCTTACCAAACCTGCATACTTAACATCTAACCATTGCCCCCTATGCCGCGTTGGGCCTTATGTGGCAAGCGAGGACGAAGCCAAGCATCTAAACGCTAAAAAGCATCAGCAAATGCTACATCTTGAAAGCGATTGGCAACAATGGCTAAATGAGTTTTATCGCTAATTAATAGCCCTACTACAGTTTATTTAATTATTCCTTTGCGTGTTTAATTAAATCAGCCGCTTTTTCAGCAATAGCAATTACCGGCGCATTTGTGTTGCCGGTAATAATAGTAGGCATAATCGACGCATCAACTACGCGTAAGTTACTCACCCCGTGTACTCGCAAATTAGTATCTACCACTGCCATTGAGTCTTGCCCCATTTTACATGTCCCTACTGGGTGATATTCGGTATCTGCAGTTTGGCGTATAAACTCAATTAGCTGCTCATCATTATTTATATCAAGCGGGTAGAGCATTTTACCGCGTATGTTATCAAAAGCGTTGCTTTGCATAATAGCGAGTGTTTTTTTAAGACCAGCAAGCATTACAGTTAAATCATCTGGGTGGCTTAAGTAATTAGGGTCAATAAGTGGAGCACTACGCGGGTTATTATCGGCTAATGTAATAGTACCTCGGCTTTTGGGGCGCATAATACTGCTGTGTATACTGTAACCATGCCCAGTGTGTAATTTACGACTATGATCGTCCACCAGCCCAATAACAAATTCTAGTTGCACATCGGGCGCTGGCGAGTCTTCAAATAATTTAATAAACGCATGCGACTCTGCAAAGTTACTGGTTAATCGCCCTTCTCGTTTACTAAACCAATTAACGCACCCTTTAAAAATACTGGCAATGCCAAGCGGGCTTATACCAAATGTGCCTTTATTTGTTTTTGATTTATAAAGTGGCACTACCGTTAAGTGATCCTGTAAATTAGCGCCAACACCTTCAAGTACGTGCTGAACCTTAATGTTATGTGCACTTAACTGCTCTTTTGGGCCAATACCCGAAAGCATTAATACCTGCGGCGAATTAATAGCGCCAGCACTAAGTATTACCTCTTTTTTAGCACGTAAATTAATAACCTCTTTATTACGCTCTATTTGCACGCCTTGCGCTATCTTATTGGTTATATTTATTTTATTAACGTGGCTATGAGTTAATACCGTTAAATTCGGGCGGTTTAAATACGGTGTTAAATATGCTTTTGCTGCACTACAACGCTCGCCATTGTGCTGAGTTACCTGCGATAAACGCGCACCGCTTTGCTCTTTACCATTTATATCACCGCTTAAATTAACGCCCTGCTCAGCACAGGCATTTAAAAAGTATTGGTTTACATTGCTTGGGTTACTTAGCTCTTGTACATGTAGCGGGCCTTTTGTACCGTGCAGCTCATTATTTATAAACGCTTTATTGTTCTCAGCTTTAATAAAGTACGGGAGTAAGCTATCAAAATCCCATCCCGTATTGCCATTAGCTGCCCATTGGTCGTAATCGTATTTGTTACCGCGAATATAAACCATTGCATTGGTAGAGCTTGAGCCACCCAATACTTTGCCGCGCGGCACAAAACCACAGCGGTTATTAAGCGCTTTTTGTGGCACCGTATTGTAATGCCAGCTATTTATGCCATAAGGCACACTCGCTGCTATGCCAGCTGGCATTTGCACAAATGCACTTTTATCGCTGCCGCCAGCTTCAATTAAACAAACATTTACATTTTTATCCTCAGACAAACGCGATGCCATAACACAGCCGCCACTGCCTGCACCAATTATGATGTAATCATACTCTGTGCTCATACAACTTGCCGTTTACTTTTTATTTACACCACAATACATAAAACCAGCTCATTAATCGCTATTTATATTGCATAAACCCTCAGCTAAAAAACGACGTTAATTAAAGCCTAAACACATTAAAAACTTAACCTTTAAAACAAACACGCCAAAATTTAAAATGATACAATTATCGCTCTTATATTTTCTAAGGAGTGAGCATGAACTTTGTTATTGTTGGCACCAATTTTATTAGCGACACATTGTTAGCCGCTGCAAATACGTTAAACGATTTTAATTTATATGGGGTGTGCTCGCGCGCAGTATCTAGCGGCGAAGCATTTTTAGCCAAACACCCACAAAATGCACAAGCAAAAATTTTCACCTCAATCGAGCAAGTTTGCCAAGATCAAAATGTCGATGCTGTCTACATAGCCGCCCCTAATAGCTTACACAAACAATATGCCGTTATGTGTCTAGAAGCGGGTAAACATGTCCTTGGCGAAAAACCATCAGCTGCCAATTCTAAAGAGCTTGCAAGCATTATAGCTACAGCAAAAAAGCATCAGCGCCTTTACATGGAAGCCATGATGACCACTCACTTGCCTAACTATGAACAGCTACAACAGGCAATGGTAAAAATTGGCACACCACGTAAATATATTGGCCAGTACAGTCAATACTCATCGCGTTACGATAAGTATAAAAATGGAGAACGCCCAAACACATTTTTACCCGAGTTTGCAAATGGTGCTTTAGTTGATTTAGGGATTTACCCGCTGTATTTATTAATTGCACTTTGGGGGGCACCAAAAAGCGTGAGTGCCAGTGGCGTATTGCTCGATACTGGTGTAGATGGTGCGGGCGATGTATTACTAAACTATGCAGATAAACAAGCCGTTATTAGTTACTCCAAAATATCGCAAGGCGACAACATAACCGAAATACAAGGCGAGCTTGGGCGCATACGTATAGAAGCCGTATCGCAACTTAAAAAAGTGGAATTTATTGCTAATAATGGTGATGTAGAGATTATATCCCAGCCGTTTGATGAGCACTTTATGAAATACGAAGTTGAGCATTTCATGTCATTAGTGAAGCAAAATATCCTTGAGTCACCTGTTAATACGCACATTTTAGCCAGTAACGTAATGAGCGTTCTTGATGAAGCGCGCAAACAGCTTGGGTTGTGTACCCTAACGACTAATTAAATAAAATATGGGCGTTAACCAACGACAGCTAACGCCCAGAAGAAAGCTTAAATAGCTCTCGTACAACGACACATTTTACAAAACACTTTAAAATAGCGATCCCCATCCATGGGCAATCAAATACTTCTACAACAAACTTAACACTGACAACCCAACTCGGTTTATTACCAATATTTATTACTCAATAACCTTAAATTTAACCTAACACATAAAAACATTACCAATCAAGCTGGCCAATTACATTATTTTAAACTAAATTGGTGATACAAGAATGCAACCGTTGGTGTATAGTGGTTTTTAACCCTAACATCGCGTTAGAATTTTGACATAATAGTGAATTTTAAGGTAACCTCTGATATTAACAGTTGGTTTTGACTTATAGGCCCCAGAGGCCATTATTCCTTAAGGTAATGAAGGTAAAGTATGGGTAATCGTCGCTTATTTTGGCGCATAGTTGATAAAATTGAGTCTTTAATAAATCAAGGCGAATTTTCTGCTGGGAGTCGTTTACCACCTGAACGTGAACTTGCAGAAATGTTTGATGTAAGTCGCCCTACCATTAGAGAAGCTATTATCGCATTAGAAGTACGTGGCCGAGTTGAAGTTAAAACTGGCTCTGGTGTTTACGTAGTAGAACAAAAAAATGCATCTATAAAATCAAAAGAGATCAGTGCATTTGAACTTACTCAAGCGCGTGCATTAATTGAAGGCGAAATTGCCGCTTTAGCTGCTCAAAGCATTACAGAAGAAGAACTAGAGCAACTAAATAAAACATTAATCGCCATGGAAAAAGGCCTTTATGTTGAGCAAGCTGACCGTGAGTTCCATGAAATAATCTCGCGAGCAACACGCAATAAAGCACTTGAATTTGCAGTATCTAACTTGTGGGATTTACGTTTAACAAACCCACAAATTGTTGCTGACTATAGTAGTGTATGTAAAAACAATAACGAATGCGTTATGGATGAACACACCGCTATTTATACAGCCCTAAAGTCTCATGATGCAAATGCAGCTCGCAGCGCAATGCACAAACATTTTAATCGCTTAATTAATGCTTTATTTGATGCCGTAGAGTCGCGCGCACTTGAAGAAATTAAACGCAAAAATAATGAAAAACGAGGTCTTTACTCTCTTGATGGCTTAGTTAATAAAAGTGCCCATTAGGGCCTTTTAACCAATTGATTAAAGTTAGCAAGCGCCTGTTTGCTAACTTTACCTCTTACTTTATTTACCTTCCCTATTTAATATACTTTTTATTGCGTTATTTTTGGTCGCAAACACTTACCTATAAATTTAAAAAAAGATACTATGCCNGCCGCCATTAATATCGGGGGGGTTTAGCTTTTATACTCCCTGCATTACATAACTAATTGATAGAGTTACTCAACTCAAGGAAAATAATGCATTCATCTACGAAAGAACTCTTACTCGCTGTTTTTTGTATATTGCTCGCTATGGTAACTATCCAATCTGGTGCCTCGCTTGCCAAGCAACTCTTCCCTATTGTAGGCCCTGAAGGGACTACTGCACTCCGTTTAGGTTTTTCTGCCACTATTTTATGCCTGATTTTTAAACCGTGGAAACNCCTGCCGCAGGCCAACGATTTCCTATTTTAATTTACGGCCTGAGCCTCGGCGGTATGAACATTTTGTTTTATTACGCCATAGAGCGTATTCCACTGGGTATCGGCGTTGCACTTGAATTTACCGGCCCATTAGCAGTTGCATTATTTTCATCGCGCCGTAAGCGTGATCTATTTTGGGTAGGCTGTGCTATTGCGGGTATTTTATTACTACTGCCTGATATGAAAGGCCAAGAAAGCCTAGATCCGGTTGGCGTTATATTGGCGCTTGCCGCTGGTGCATGTTGGGCAGGTTATATTCTTTTTGGTAAAAAAACCGGTAATCAAGGCTCTGGTGGTGCAACTGTGGCTATGGGTATGACTATTTCGGCCATTGTACTTGTGCCCTATGGCGG